>JAZSDK010000080.1:0-6968 GCA_045531155.1 Faecalimonas sp.
CTTCTTAATAGGTACACCTGCTGCCATCAATGACATACAAGATGCACAAGTAGAAGCCATTGATGTAGAACCGTTAGACTCAAATGTTTCTGAAACTGTACGGATTGCATATGGGAATTCCTCTTCTGAAGGAAGAACAGCCAATAATGCTCTCTCAGCCAATGCACCATGACCAATCTCTCTACGTCCAGGACCACGAGATGGTTTTGTCTCACCTACAGAATATGAAGGGAAATTATACTGATGCATATATCTCTTATTCGTCTCTAACAAATTCAAGCCATCAATCTTCTGTGCCTCTGAAAGAGGTGCCAAAGTTGTTACGTTACAAATCTGAGTTTGTCCACGTGTAAACATAGCTGAACCATGAACTCTTGGAATAATATCCGTCTCAGCAGCAAGTGGTCTGATTTGGTCAATTGCTCTACCGTCTGGACGCTTGTGGTCAACCAAAATCATCTTACGAACTGTCTTCTTCTGATATTGATATAAAGCTTCGCCTAAGATTGCTAACCATTCTTCATTGTCAGCAAAAGCTTCTTCTAATTTTTCTCTGATCACACGTAAGTTTTCTTCTCTTACTTGTTTTACATCTGTGAAAACTGCTACTTCCATTTCAGCTGGAGGTACAATTTCCTTGATTGCAGCAAACAATTCTTCTGGAATTGCACAGCTTGTATAAGCGTGTTTTTCCTTACCGCAATCAGCAACAATAGTATCAATAAACTTGATTACTTCTTGATTTACTTCATGAGCCGCAAAGATTGCTTCGATCATTTTTGCTTCAGGAACTTCGTTAGCACCTGCTTCAATCATAATAACTTTTTCTCTTGTAGAAGCAACTGTCAATTGCATATCAGAAACTGCTCTCTGTGCTGCATTTGGGTTAAATACAAATTCTCCATCAATTAAACCTACTTGTGTTGTTGAAGTAGGGCCATCGAATGGGATATCAGAAATTGCTGTTGCAATTGCTGAACCTAACATAGCTGTTAATTCTGGGCTACAGTCAGGATCTACTGACATAACCATGTTGTTAAGTGTAACATCATTTCTGTAATCTTTTGGGAACAATGGTCTCATTGGTCTGTCAATTACACGTGATGTAAGGATTGCATTTTCAGATGCTTTTCCTTCTCTCTTATTAAATCCTCCTGGGATCTTACCTACTGCATACATTTTTTCTTCATATTCAACACTTAATGGGAAGAAATCGATACCTTCTCTTGGTTTTTCTGAAGCTGTTGCTGTTGATAACACAACTGTGTCACCATAGTGCAAAAGAACTGCACCATTTGCCTGAGCTGCTACTCTTCCGATATCTGCACGGAGAGTTCTGCCGGCCAATTCCATTTCAAATTTCTTGAACATATTTTTTCTCCTTTTTTTCTACTTTGACTGAGTTTTCCGAAACTACTGAAGAAAGTGCTTTACTACGTAAAACACACGCTCCGCGGGATCACACTGCGACGCATGGAACATGTCGCCATAGCGACCGTCGCAGGCGCAAGAATCTTGCAAGCAAGATTCTATTAAAATCAACAAACACACTCTTCAGTGGTCTCGGCTTGTCTCCTCAGCCCATAATCTAAATTATTATAACACATATATTTTGTACTTGCAACGAAATTTATTTACATTCTACTTCTTCCATGTTAAAATATGTATATCCGTTCAGAGACAAGCAAAATTTTACAAAACATACGTAAAATGCTCGCATTTTTAAGAATGTTTTTAAAATTTTATTTGGCGGATACGCCACACTGAGAAAACACAACATGTTTTCGAAGTTGGCTCTGAACAGTTGAGAATATTTTATAAACGAAACCACGGAGGTAAATATATATGATAAGTACAAGTAATGTTACATTGCGTGTCGGTAAGAAAGCATTATTCGAAGACGTAAATGTAAAATTTACGGAAGGGAACTGCTACGGTCTTATTGGCGCAAATGGTGCCGGAAAGTCTACATTTCTTAAAATACTTTCCGGAAAACTGGAGCCTACCAAAGGTGAAGTTATTATTACACCTGGCGAAAGACTTTCTTTCTTACAACAGGACCACTTCAAATATGATGACTACTTAGTTCTTGATACCGTTATTATGGGAAATAAACGTCTCTATGACATTATGAAAGAAAAAGAAGCTCTTTATATGAAAGAAGACTTCACAGAAGAAGACGGAATCAAAGCCAGCGAATTGGAAGGTGAATTTGCTACCATGAACGGTTGGGAAGCCGAGTCAGACGCTGCTTCTCTTTTAAATGGTCTTGGAATTGAGACTGATTTGCACTACAAATATTTAAGAGATTTAAAAGGTTCTGAAAAGGTAAAGGTATTACTCGCTCAGGCATTGTTCGGTAATCCAGACATCTTACTCCTTGACGAGCCTACCAACCACTTGGATTTGGATGCCATTGCTTGGTTAGAAGAATTCCTAATCAACTTTGATAATACGGTAATCGTGGTATCTCATGACCGTTACTTCTTAAATAAAGTTTGTACACAGATTGCAGATATTGACTACGGTAAGATTCAGTTATACGCAGGAAACTATGACTTCTGGTATGAGTCAAGTCAGTTGATTATCCGCCAAATGAAAGAAGCGAACCGTAAGAAAGAAGAAAAAATCAAAGAATTACAGGAATTTATTTCTCGTTTTAGCGCCAACGCTTCCAAATCAAAGCAGGCAACATCGCGTAAACGTGCTTTGGAAAAAATCGAGTTGGAAGATATTCGTCCTTCCAGCAGAAAATATCCATACATTGATTTCCGTCCAAACCGCACCATCGGAAATGAAGTTCTCACGGTTGACGGCATTTCCAAAACAATTGAAGGCGTAAAGATATTGGATAACATTTCTTTCACAATCGGACGCGAAGACAAGGTCGCTTTTGTAGGTGGAAATGAACTTGCAAAAACAACATTATTCAAGATTTTGATGGGTGAAATGGAACCGGATGAAGGTACTTATAAATGGGGCGTAACTACAACTCAAGCTTACTTCCCAAAAGATAGCACAAACGAATTCAACAACGAAGATACCATCGTAGAATGGTTGACACAATATTCTGAAGAAAAAGACGTTACCTATGTACGTGGTTTCTTGGGAAGAATGCTATTCTCCGGTGAAGATGGAGTTAAGAAAGTAAAGGTACTTTCCGGTGGTGAAAAGGTTCGTTGCTTATTGTCCAAAATGATGATTTCAGGTTCAAATGTTCTTGTACTGGATGAACCAACTGACCACTTAGACATGGAAGCAATTACTGCCCTTAACAATGGATTAATTAAATTCCCGGGTGTACTACTCTTCGCTTCCCGTGACCACCAAGTAGTTCAGACTACAGCAAACCGTATTATGGAAATCATTCCAGGCGGTAAATTAATCGATAAAATCACAACCTATGATGAATATCTGGAAAGTGATGAAATGGCTAGAAAACGTCAAGTATATACCACAGGTGAAATTCCTGAAGATAATTAAATTAGAACAACAAAAATGGCAAAAAACAGAAAATATTTTCATGTTTTTTGCCATTATTTTTTAATCTTCAAAAACTTCTTTCACTTTATCCATGAAGCCTTTTTTCTTACTCTTTTTTTCTCTTTCAGCATTTTCGCCTTGTTTTAAGGAATTACCGGTAAGCTCATCAAATTTACGAAGCAGTTCTTTCGCTTCAGCACTTAATTTTTCCGGTGTTTTAATCACCAAAGTCACATAGTGATCGCCACGGATTTTCTTGTCACGAATCGAAGGAACACCCTTGCCGCGAAGTCTCACCTTTGTATCTGTCTTGGTTCCCGGTGCAATCGTATACAGTACATCTCCATCTACTGTCTTGATAACCACATCGCCACCTAATGCTGCCTGCGCAAATGTAATTGGGGCAGTTGAGAATATGTGCATATCCTGACGGGAAAATTCCGGATGTCTGGAAACAGTTACTTCAACGAGCAAATCCCCTCTTGGACCGCCGTTAACGCCCGGTTCTCCTTTTTCACGAATGCGAATGCTCTGTCCGTTATCAATACCTGCAGGAATCGTTACTGAAATTTTCTTCTTGCTAGAAACATATCCCGTTCCTGCACAATCGGAACATTTTTCACGAATCACCTTGCCGGAACCATGACACTCCGGACAAGTCTGTACATTCTGCATCGTACCAAAGAAGGACTGTGAAGTGTAAACCACTTGTCCGCGTCCATTGCACTTTGGACATGTCTCTGGTGAAGTTCCTGGTTTTGCACCAGAACCATGGCATGTGGTACATGGGTCCTTAATCACCACTTCCAATTCTTTCTCGCAACCAAAGATTGCTTCTTCAAATGTAATTCTCACACCCTTGCGAACATTTGCCCCTTGCATTGGACCATTGTATGAACGTCTGGTACGGCGTCCGCCACCAAACATATCACCGAAAATATCCCCAAATATGTCTGTGAAATCCATTCCACCAAAATCAAAGCCGCCAAATCCGCCGGCTCCACCTGCGCCACCGTCAAATGCAGCATGACCAAATTGGTCATATTTCTGACGTTTTTCCGGGTCACTAAGTACTGCATAGGCTTCTGACAGTTCCTTGAACTTCTCTTCGGCTTCCTTATCACCCGGATTTGCATCCGGATGATACTTCTTACCTAAGGCTCTATATGCTTTTTTGATTTCCGAGGCGTCAGCAGTTTTGCTTACTCCTAACACCTCATAATAATCTCTCTTTGTTTCAGCCATAATATTTTAGTCCTTATTAGATTTCTTTATAATCTCCATCTACTACATCATCACCATTGAAGCCTTCTGGCGCTGGACCTGCTTCCGGTGCTGGGCCACCTTGTGCTCCTTGTTGTGCAGCGATATTTTCATACATCTTTGTAAATACACCTTGTGCATCTGTCATAAGTTTTTCTTTTGCAGCCTTGATTTCTTCCACATCAGCATCTGTCATTGTTTCTGGTGTAGATTTTGCAAGAATGTCTTTCAATGCTTGGATGTCAGCTTCTACAGTTGCTTTTTCATTTGCATCCACTTTATCTGCAACATCTGCCAAAGCTTTTTCTGTTTGGAATACAATCGAATCTGCTTCATTTCTTGCATCGATAGCTTCTTTACGTTTCTTATCCTGAGCTTCAAATTCTGCTGCTTCTTTCACTGCTCTTTCGATATCTGCATCTGACATGTTTGAACCAGCTGTAATTGTAATGTGTTGTTCTTTTCCTGTTCCCAAATCTTTTGCGGATACATTTACAATACCGTTTGCATCGATATCAAATGTAACTTCGATTTGTGGAATTCCACGTGGTGCTGGTGCGATACCGTCAAGTCTGAACTGACCTAATGTCTTGTTGTCTTTTGCAAACTGTCTTTCACCTTGTACCACATGAATATCTACTGCTGATTGATTGTCTGCGGCTGTAGAGAAAATTTGACTCTTCTTTGCCGGAATTGTTGTGTTTCTTTCAATCAATCTTGTTGCAATTCCACCCATAGTCTCAATAGAAAGAGAAAGTGGTGTTACATCAAGTAATAAGATATCGCCTGCACCTGCATCTCCTGCTAATTTACCACCTTGAACAGATGCTCCTAAAGCAACACATTCATCTGGGTTTAATGTTTTACTTGGTTCTTTACCTGTTAATTGTTTTACCTTGTCTTGTACTGCTGGAATACGTGTTGAACCACCAACCAATAATACCTGACCAAGCTCTGATGCAGAAAGCCCTGCGTCTGAAAGTGCTCTTTTTACAGGTTCTGCTGTTCTTTCTACCAAATCACTTGTCAATTCATCAAATTTTGCTCTTGTAAGGTTCATATCTAAGTGAAGTGGACCCGAAGCATTCATGCTGATGAACGGAAGGTTAATATTTGTTGTTGTAGCAGTTGACAATTCTTTTTTCGCTTTTTCTGCTGCTTCTTTTACTCTCTGAAGTGCCATCTTATCTGCAGACAAATCTACACCGTTAGCACCCTTGAAATCAGCTACAATATAGTCAACGATTTTTTGGTCAAAGTCATCTCCTCCAAGTCTGTTGTCACCTGCTGTAGATAATACTTCGATAACGCCATCACCGATTTCGATGATAGATACGTCGAATGTACCGCCACCTAAGTCGTATACCATGATTTTTTGTTCTTTTTCGTTGTCAAGACCATATGCAAGAGCTGCTGCTGTTGGCTCGTTGATGATACGTTTTACATCAAGACCTGCAATTTTACCAGCATCCTTTGTTGCCTGACGTTGAGCGTCGTTAAAGTAAGCAGGTACTGTGATAACAGCTTCTGTTACCTTTTCTCCAAGATATCCTTCTGCATCTGCTTTCAATTTTTGAAGAATCATCGCTGAAATCTCTTGTGGAGAGTATTTCTTGTCGTCGATAGTTACTTTGTAATCTCTACCCATTTCTCTCTTGATAGAAGAAATCGTTTTGTCAGCATTTGTTACTGCCTGACGTTTTGCAGGTTCACCTACTAAACGTTCTCCTGTTTTTGTAAATGCTACTACAGATGGAGTTGTTCTAGCACCTTCTGTGTTCGCGATAACTGTTGGCTGTCCACCTTCCATAACGGCTACACAGCTGTTTGTTGTACCTAAGTCAATACCAATAATTTTTCCCATGATTTGTTCTCCTTCTATACTCTTATTTTTATTTTTAAGGAAGTTCTTCTCGCTAAGTTCAGCTGCATCCTTTGGATTTGCCTTACTAATCTCCAAGAACGACCTCGCACTAACCTCATTCATCACCTTCGGCTCGAATTCGCTAAGTTGCTTTCGGCCTAAATGTTGTTACTTGCGATAATTAGTTTGCCACTTTAACCATGCTGTATCTCACTACAGAATCATGATAAGTATATCCTTTTTGGAATTCTTCTACTACAATGTTTTCTCCGACTGTTTCATCGTCTACATGCATTACTGCGTTGTGTAAGTCTGGATTGAATTCCTGTCCAACGGCTTCGATAGGTTTTACCCCGAT
>JAZSDK010000112.1:0-2742 GCA_045531155.1 Faecalimonas sp.
TAACGATTATCCTGACTACACATTATATGGAAGAAGCAGAGGCGCTTTCTGACCGCATAGGTATTATGAAAAGCGGCCGTCTCCTTGCGGTAGGAACGGTAGAAGAGTTGAACAAGAAGGCTGGAACCAATGATTTTGAAACAGCCTTTGTTTCCATTGTGAAGGAGGCGAAAGTATGAGAGTGCTAACCTTTGCCAAAAGATGTACAAAAGAGATTTTGCGTGATCCAATCAATCTTGGTTTCGGTCTAGGGTTTCCTTTGGTATTACTGTTGCTTCTGAGTAGCTTGCAGGCAAACATTCCGGTGAGCCTGTTTGAGATTGACACACTGACTCCGGGCATTACCGTATTCGGACTGTCGTTCATGACGCTTTTTTCCGCAACGCTGATTGCCAAAGACCGGGAAAGTGCCCTTTTACAGAGATTGTACACCACACCGCTCACGGGATTTGACTTTATCATTGGTTATATGCTCCCGATTTTACCCATCGCTATCGGACAGACAGTTATTTGTTATCTGTTTGCAATTTCTTTGGGGCTAACGTTTAGTGTAAATATTATTTATGCTATTATTGGAATAATCCCTATGGCGATTTTCAATATTGCATTGGGACTTTTGTGCGGCAGTATATTTGGCGTTAAGCAGGTTGGGGGTATTTGCGGTACATTGCTTACAAATCTATCTGCATGGCTTTCAGGAGTTTGGTTCGATTTGAAACTTGTGGGAGGACTTTTCGAAAAAATCGCCAATGTACTCCCATTTGTTCATGCAGTAGAAATGGAAAAAGCGTTATTTAACGGGAATTTCGAGGGTGCAGTTTCACACATTCTGCCAATTCTTTTGTACAGTGTACTTACAACGGTGGTTGCAGTGTTTAGTTTCCTCAGGCAAATAAAAAGACAGTAAGGATTTGAGACGATGAAATACAAACTCATTATCGACAAAGATGTAGAAGAAGAAGTAATAGCAATTGTTCATGCTCCTTCCGCTCTGACACAGGAGATAGAAAACCTTGTCTGTGGCTTCTCCGGTGCAGACAGCATTATGGGATACAGAGATGACGAGATGCGAAAATTGACATTTGAAGAAATAGAGTGTATTACGATTCTTGATAGAAAAGTGATCGCCATTGATACGAATGGTAATCATTATCGAATCAAGGACAGGCTACGCGAGTTAGAAGAAGTATTGCCTTCTTATTTCATACGTATTAACAAATCTACCCTTGCCAATGAACATCGTATTTCGCGATTTGATGCAGTGTTCAGTGGCGGTGTGGATGCCGTATTTCAATGCGGCTATCGGGAATATGTTTCCAGACGTTGTTTTGCGGAAATCAGAAGGAGGTATGAAGGAATATGAAAAAATACATTTTGGAATTTATTCGCCGTGGCTTAATTGCATCTGGTTTGGGGCCGATTGTTTTGGCCATATTATATTTGATTTTGCAGCATGAAGCTGCCATAGAGACCTTGACGGTAAATGAGGTCTGCCTTGGAATATTTTCATTATTCGCGCTTGCCTTTGTTGCAGGCGGAATGAATGTCATTTATCAGATTGAACGTTTACCTCTGATGGTGGCAATTTTGATTCATGGCGTTGTTTTATATATCAGCTATTTGGGTACTTATCTGCTCAATGACTGGCTGGAATTGGGAGCAATTCCGATTTTGGTTTTCTCCGGTATTTTTATTGTTGGCTATTTGGCTATCTGGGCGATTATTTATTCCATAATCCAAAAGAGAACAGAAAAGCTTAATATGATATTAAAGCAAAAACAAAAAATAGGCGATTCATAATTGCGATAATTTACAAAATGGGGTATACTATACAGATAATGATAACAATTGCCTGTTTTTGGCAGGAAAATATAGAAAAAGGAGTTGAAAGACATGGATTTAATAACAGTTAAAGAGTTATACAAAAACCGTGAACAATATTTTGACAAAGAAGTAACAGTAGGGGGATGGGTAAGAAGCAACCGCGATTCCAAAACATTTGGTTTTATCGTGGTGAATGATGGTTCTTATTTTGAAACATTACAAGTTGTTTATAACGATACAATGGAGAACTTTGCTGAGATTACGAAGTTAAATGTAGGTACAGCGATTGTAGTAAAGGGAACTTTAGTTGCTACACCACAAGCAAAACAACCGTTTGAGATTCAGGCAACAGATGTGGTTGTAGAAGGTGCATCAACACCGGATTACCCACTTCAAAAGAAACGCCACAGTATCGAGTACTTAAGAACAATTGCACATTTACGTCCTAGAACAAATACATTCCAGGCAGTATTCCGCGTACGTTCTTTAGCAGCATACGCAATCCACAAATTCTTCCAAGACAGAGGATTTGTATACGTAAATACACCACTTATTACAGGAAGTGACTGCGAGGGTGCAGGTGAAATGTTCCGCGTTACAACTTTGGATATGGAAAATCTTCCAAAGAATGAAGATGGCACAGTGGATTATTCACAAGATTTCTTTGGAAAAGAAACAAGCCTTACAGTAAGTGGTCAGTTGAATGGTGAAACATATGCACAGGCATTCCGCAGCATTTACACATTTGGGCCAACCTTCCGTGCAGAGAATTCCAACACACAACGTCATGCTGCTGAGTTCTGGATGATTGAGCCTGAAATTGCATTTGCTGATTTAGAGGACAACATGAACCTTGCAGAGTCTATGTTGAAATACGTGATCAACTACGTATTAGAAAATGCACCGGAAGAGATGAAC
>JAZSDK010000055.1:0-3915 GCA_045531155.1 Faecalimonas sp.
GACAATAACAAAGGAGTTTCGGATTTGAGTAAAGCAGGCGAGTTAGGTATTGCTTCGGCATATAATATTATTAAGCGATTTAGTCTTGTACAAAACTAACATTTCTCTATTAAAAATGAAATATTAAAAAAGAAATCGTTATTTTTGCAAGCCGTAAAATAGAATAAATATTTCATTATGATAAAAATTACATTTCCTGATGGTTCTGTTCGCGAATATAATAAGGGCGTAACAGGACTTCAAATTGCAGAAAGTATCAGCCAACGCTTGGCACAAGATGTGCTGGCATGTGGCGTAAATGGCGAAACTTATGATTTAGGTCGTCCTATCAATGAAGATGCTCAAGTGGTGCTTTATAAGTGGGAAGATGAGCAAGGTAAACATGCTTTTTGGCATACTAGTGCTCACTTGCTTGCTGAGGCATTGCAAGAGTTGTATCCTGGTATTCAATTTGGTATAGGTCCTGCCATTGAAAATGGTTTCTATTACGATGTAGATCCAGGTGAAACTCCTATTAAAGAAGCAGATCTTCCTATTATTGAAAAGAAGATGGCCGAGCTAGTTGCTAAGAAAGAGGCAGTAGTTCGCCAAGATATTAACAAGGCAGATGCACTGAGTATGTTCGGTGCACGCGGCGAAACGTATAAGTGCGAATTGATTGAAGAGTTGGAAGATGGACACATTACAACCTATACTCAAGGTGCATTTACCGACCTTTGTCGTGGTCCTCACTTGATGACAACAGCCCCTATCAAAGCAATTAAATTGACATCTGTTGCTGGTGCATATTGGCGCGGTCAAGAAGATAGAAAAATGATGACTCGTATTTATGGTATCTCTTTCCCTAAGAAAAAGATGCTTGACGAGTATTTGGTGATGCTTGAAGAAGCAAAGAAACGCGACCATCGTAAGATTGGTAAGGAGATGGATCTCTTTATGTTCTCAGATACAGTGGGTAAGGGATTGCCTATGTGGTTGCCTAAGGGTACTGCATTGCGCAATCGTTTGCAAGACTTCTTGCGTCGCATCCAAGCAAGATACGATTATCAAGAAGTTATGTGTCCACCTATTGGCAATAAGTTGCTATACATTACATCTGGACACTATGCAAAATATGGAAAAGATTCATTCCAACCTATTCATACTCCAGAAGAAGGTGAAGAGTACTTCTTGAAACCAATGAACTGTCCTCACCACTGTATGATATACAAGAACTCGCCTCGCTCGTATAAGGAACTTCCTTTGCGTTTGGCAGAGTTTGGTACAGTTTGTCGCTATGAACAAAGCGGTGAGTTGCATGGTTTGACACGTGTACGTAGCTTTACACAAGACGATGCTCACATCTTCTGTCGCCCCGATCAAGTGAAAGATGAATTTTTGCGTGTAATGGATATTATCTCAATTGTTTTCCAATCAATGAATTTCGAAAACTTTGAAGCACAAATCTCATTGCGCGATAAGGAAAATCGTACTAAATACATCGGTAGTGATGAAAATTGGGAAAGAGCAGAACGCGCTATTGTTGAAGCTTGCGAAGAAAAAGGTTTGAAAGCAAGAGTTGAATATGGCGAAGCTGCATTCTATGGTCCTAAGCTCGACTTTATGGTGAAAGATGCTATCGGACGCCGTTGGCAATTAGGAACAATCCAAGTTGACTATAACTTGCCCGAACGCTTCGAACTTGAATATACAGGCTCGGATAACCAAAAGCATCGTCCAGTTATGATTCACCGTGCGCCATTCGGCTCAATGGAGCGTTTCGTTGCTGTGCTTATTGAGCATACCGCTGGTAAATTCCCATTGTGGTTAACTCCTGATCAAGTAGCAATTCTTCCAATCAGCGAAAAATTCAATGATTATGCCGAAGAAGTGAAGAAAGAACTTCGCAAATACGATGTTCGCGCTATCGTGGATGAACGTAACGAAAAGATTGGACGTAAGATTCGCGATAATGAAATGAAGCGCATTCCTTACATGCTAATTGTAGGAGAAAAAGAAGCAGATAATAGAGAAGTTGCTGTACGTAAACAAGGCGAAGGCGACCAAGGAACACTGAAAATTGAAGATTTCGCGAAAAAAGTTAGCGAAGAAGTTCAAAATATGATAAATAAGTGGTAAATTTGCGCCCAATTTAGTAATAACCAATAAGAAACAAAAAACGGAACATACGTTATTTAATGAAAAATGACAATTTAAAAGGGCAACATCGGGTAAATGAACAAATCCGTGCCAAAGAAGTCCGCATCGTGGGCGATGATATCGAATCACAGGTTTATCCATTAGCTCAAGCATTAAAAATTGCCGAAGAGCATGATGCCGACCTCGTAGAAATCTCTCCCAATGCACAACCGCCAGTTTGTCGTATTATTGATTATTCTAAGTTCTTGTATCAACTTAAGAAACGTCAAAAGGAACAAAAAGCAAAGCAAGTTAAGGTTAATGTAAAGGAAATCCGTTTCGGACCACAAACCGATGATCACGATTACAACTTTAAGTTGAAACATGCCAAAGGCTTTTTGGAAGATGGCGATAAGGTAAAAGCATATGTGTTCTTTAAAGGACGCTCAATCTTGTTCAAAGAACAAGGAGAAGTATTGCTCCTACGTTTTGCGAACGATTTGGAAGATTTTGCAAAAGTTGATCAAATGCCGATTCTTGAAGGAAAGCGTATGACAATTCAACTCTCTCCTAAAAAGGCAGGCTCGCCAAAGAAAAATTCAACTCCCAAGCCTGAGAAAAATAATTCTCAAGAAGGGGAAAAAGAAAACGAAGAATAAAATGAGTAACGCCATAGGTATAGTGCGTTTCCATATATTTAATAATTAATAAAACAAAAGTAAGATGCCGAAAATTAAGACGAACTCCGGTGCAAAAAAAAGATTTACTCTTACCGGAACCGGAAAAATCAAGAGAAAGCACGCTTTTCACAGTCACATTTTGACTAAGAAGACTAAAAAGCAAAAGAGAAACTTGTGTCACTCTGCACTTGTTGATACAACAAATGTAGCTCAAGTTAAGTCACTCTTAGCTATGAAGTAATCCTAAGCGTGAAGGAATTTTAAGTTATTATTAACCGAATGCATTAGCTTCAAGTCCGTTGCGTGAAGTAATGGCGCTAACATTCAAAAACAAGAAAAACTATGCCAAGATCAGTAAATCATGTTGCTTCAAGAGCAAGAAGAAAGAAAATTTTGAAATTGACCAGAGGTTACTTTGGTGCAAGAAAGAACGTTTGGACAGTTGCCAAGAATACTTGGGAAAAAGGTCTTACTTATGCGTTCCGTGACCGTAAGAACAAGAAGAGAAACTTCCGTGCATTGTGGATTCAACGTATTAACGCTGCTGCACGTTTGGAAGGTATGTCTTATTCTAAGTTGATGGGTGCATTGCACAAAGCTGGTATTGAAATCAATCGTAAAGTTTTGGCTGATTTAGCAATGAATCATCCTGAAGCTTTCAAGGCTATTGTTGCTAAAGCTAAAGCTGCTTAATATTAGCAGTGACTGATAGAACTGATAAAATGCTGATTGCCGTTTGGTGATCAGCATTTTTCTTATTTCTGAAGAATAAATACTTCAGACGTGAAATGTTTGTTGCTTACGGCTGAAGTGTTAATACTTCAGAAAGTAATATTATCTAGTTGTGAAAAGTTTAAAATAATAGCATACTTACTTGCTTATTTCAAATAAATATCCTATCTTTGTCATAGCAAAAATAAGAAAAGTAGCCGCATTGATTGGATCGGGAAACTCATCAATTATATCTGAATACCGAGACAAGCTTGCGTACTCAATGGCGGGCCACGCCCTTCGGGGTAACCTTGAGTCGGTGGATTACAAAGAGTACGGGCACTCAAATCCTGTTATTCGGAGTTTCATCACATCATCGGTGCGGCTTAATATAAAAATGATTCAC
>JAZSDK010000012.1:0-10714 GCA_045531155.1 Faecalimonas sp.
TGAAGATTTTCCTGCATTTGGCTTGCCTACAATAACAGTTTTTATGCCTTCCTTAATTATCCTTCCGTTATCGGAACTCTTTAAGAGTACATCTAATTCACAAATTAATTGATCAACGGTTAATCTTAATGTTTCCCCATAACCATCAACACTGATATGTTCCGGATCATCCAAAGCTGTTTCTATAAATGCGGTGTGATAAATAATTTGTTCACGAATTTCCTTAATCTTTTTCTGTACATTTCCTTTTAATTGACTGACAGAGCTTTTTAAAGCGTATTCATTTTTTGAATTGATAACATCAATTACAGCCTCTGCCTGAGATAAATCAATTTTTCCATTTAAAAAAGCTCTTTTTGTAAATTCACCTGGCTCTGCAGGTCTTGCACCTGCTTTTATAACCGTTTCTAAAATTTTTTTTACAACATAAACTCCGCCATGGCAATTGATTTCCACCGTATCTTCACCGGTAAAGCTGTGTGGACCTTTCATTACCATTACAAGAACTTCATCAATCGTTTCATCACCATCCACAATATAACCATAATGAATTGCATGGTCTTTTAAAGTTTTTCCTTTATATACCTTTTGGATAATATCTAAAGACTCTTCTCCACTAATTCTAACAATACCTATTCCCGAATTAGACATAGCAGTAGCAATAGCAACGATTGTATCCTTTCTCATAACTTTCCTCCACATATCAAAGAAGCACTTTCAATCAAAAGTGCTTCCAAAAATTATTTTCTATTTAATGTAACAACAACGCGTCTGTAAGGTTCTTCACCTTCACTATGTGTAGATACATATTTATCACTTTGAAGTGCTGAGTGAATGATTCTTCTTTCATAAGGATTCATTGGTTCTAAAGAAACTGACCTTTTCGTTCTCTTTACCTTGTGTGCAATGTTCTTTGCAAGGTTTTCCAATGTTTCTTTTCTTCTTTGGCGATAATTTTCTGTATCTAATTTTACTCTTACATAACCATCTTGCATTTTATTTGCAACACGATTTGTTAAGTATTGGAGTGAATCTAATGTTTGTCCTCTTTTTCCAATGAGGATTCCCATATTGTCACCTTCCATATTAATACTTAAAGAACCGTCTTCATCAATTTCAGATGTTAATGTAACTTCCATACCCATTGTTTTAAGTACATCTGTTAAGAATTTTTCACAAGCTTCTTTTGTCTGTGGTTCAACTTCTGCAAGTTTTTCTTCTGTTTCAGCAACTTCTTTGTTTGATTCTTCTACAACTGGAATAACTTCTTCTTTTACTTTTTCCTGTTTAGGTTCTTCAACTACTTTTTTTGCTTCTTTTTTAACTTCTTTTTTATTTTCTTTCTTTTCTACTTTTTTCCAAGCCTTAATTACTGCTTGCTTTGCACCGATTCCTAAGAATCCTGCACTTCCTTTTTCAATTACTTCAACTTCAACATCTGTACTTGCAAGTCCAAGTTGGATACATGCTTCCGTAATTGCTTCTTCTACTGTTTTTTTAGAAACTGTGATAATCTCCATAATGGCCTCCCTATTTGTTATTTCTACTATTATAATCTCTAACCATATTTGCTTTTGAAGCTAAGCTTCCCGGTTTTACAGTACTATTGTTAGAGGTTTTTTCTTCTTGTATAGCGTCAACTTTAATTTCTTCTAGTTTTTTTGTATACTTTTGAGCCATGCTGTTTACTTTACTTGGGTTTACTTCTTTTTTATTTGCATTTTTCTTTGCTGCCTTTTTCATGTTTTCTTCAACTAATACATCGATTGATTTCTTATCGAGCACTTTATTAATTACAATCTGTTGAATAATTCTTACAACAGCACTTACAATCCAGTAAATACCAAGAACAATCTGCATTGAAAAACATAAGAAAACTGACATAATTGGCATTACATTCATCATCATATTCATCTGTGATGCCATTGCGTTTTCATCTTTCTTTTTCTCGCTATTTTTCGAATTCATTATGCTCTGTGAAATTCTACCACTTAACCATTGCGTAAAACCAGCTAAAACAGGAATTAAAACAGCAACAATAATAAGCCATGTTTCTCCTGATTTTAATAGGGTAGAAGGTGTAGCTGCAGGATTACTTTCCGGTCCCGAAATAACTACTCCCATAAATTTATAAACTTCGTCAGACTTTATACTAGGCACATGCTTTGGAATTTCTCTCATTACAGGCCACAAAGCAAATAAAATAGGAAGCTGTATCAAAGAACCTAAACATCCACCTGTTGGTGAAGTTCCATATTTCGTATAGATTAATTTTGTTTCTTCCTGCATCTTAAGCATAGATGCCTGATCATTTTTTCCTTTATATTTATTTTGAATTGCCTGAATCTCAGGATTCATAACAGCAGATATTCTCGAAAATTTCTGTTGTTTAATCGTAAAAGGAAGTAATAATGTATACACAATAATAGTAAATACAACTGTACTTAATATAATATTTAAACCAATTTCATCATTTGAATTAAGACCAAATGCATAAAACATTTTAAAAATTGCGTTCATTATCTTTCCTAATATGTCAGAAATAAAACCCATAATTTTTTTCTCCTTCTCATTTTATTTTTAAGGTACAGGGTCATATCCTCCCTTTGAAAAAGGATTACAACGTAAAATTCTCCAAATTGTAAGAAGCCCACCTTTAAAAGCACCATATTTTTCAATTGCCTGTATACCATATTCCGAACAAGTTGGAATATATTTACATGTTGGTGCAGACTTCATCCCTGATATATATTTTCTATAAAATTTAATGAGCCCTATTAGTACCTTTTTCAATTTTAATTCTCCATTAAATCATCTATAATATTATGAAGCTTTCCCAAATGGAGCAGTGCACTTTCGATTTCTTTATATGTTCTTTCTTTTGCATTAGCTCGTGCAACCACAACAATATCATATCCATTTTGAAAATTACTTTCTTGTAGTCTATAGCTTTCTCGAATTAATCTTGTGATACGATGTCTTACAACACTATTACCTACTTTTTTACTCACTGAAATACCTAAGCGATTTTCCTCTGTGTTATTTTCTAACACATACATTACCAAATACTTATTTGCATAAGATTTTCCTTTTTTATATACAATTTGAAAATCCTTGTTTTTCATTATTTAAACCCCGTTTTTATATAGAAGAAAAGGCCACATATATGCGGCCTACGCTGATAATACCTTTCTTCCTTTTGCCCTTCTAGCAGATAAAACTTTTCTTCCGCCAGGTGTACTCATTCTTGCTCTAAATCCATGAACTTTTGATCTAGATCTCTTTTTTGGTTGGAATGTCATTTTCATTGATATCCACCTCCTTGATTCTTTTCAAACCTATATATCATATTAATATAAGTATACGTTCTCATACCACGCCTAATTATATTAAATAAAAAGCTCTACGTCAACGTAAAGTTATCCACATTTTTTCCACAAAATGTGGATAACTGCCCTTTTTTATGTGGATAACTTGTGGATTAAATTTTTTTATTACGAATTTTCCTATATTTTATCAAATTTTTTATGTTGATAAAGTTATCCACATTTAATAATCATTGCTAATATTTTATTTTTGATGTAAAATATTATGGAGATATTATCGTAATATATCTGATTAGTATAAGTAGGAGTTTTTTGTAATGAATTTAGTGAAGGAAAAATGGGATGAAATTATCCATAAGTTAAAGATAGAATATGATATTTTAGATGTATCCTTTAAAACTTGGATTATGCCTCTCGAAGTATGCGATATTAAGGAAGACGTTGTATTTATAAAGGTTCCCCTTAAAGCATACATAGATATTATAACTAAAAAATATTTATTATCTATTAAGGTTTGCATTGCTGAAGTTATTGGACAAGAATATGATGTACAATTAGTTGCAGCAGAAGATTTTATTGAAGAATCTGTATCAGAATCTTCCTATAATAATAAGGTAAACAAAAATGATATTTTTGAACAGGCAAATTTAAATCCTAAATATACATTTGATACATTTGTAGTTGGTAAAAATAATAATTTTGCTCACGCTGCTTCCCTAGCAGTTGCGGAATCACCAGGTGAAATTTATAATCCTCTTTTCTTATATGGAGGAGTTGGACTTGGAAAAACTCACTTAATGCATTCCATAGCACACTTTATATTAGAAAGAGATCCTTCAAAAAAGATACTTTATGTTACAAGTGAAACATTTACAAATGAACTGATTGATGCTCTTAAAAGTGGTAAAACAAGTGGCGGTAATGAATCAGCCATGACTTCATTTAGAGATAAATATCGTAATATCGATGTTTTGCTAGTTGATGATATCCAATTTATAATAGGAAAAGAAAGTACACAAGAGGAATTTTTCCATACATTTAATCATTTGCATAGTTTAGGTAAGCATATCATTATCTCCAGTGATAAACCACCAAAGGATATTGAAACATTGGAAGCCAGACTTCGTACTCGTTTTGAATGGGGATTAATTGCTGATATTTCTTCACCTGATTATGAAACAAGAATGGCTATTCTTCGTAAGAAGGAAGAATTAGATGCACTTCAAAGATATCATATTCCTAATGAAGTTATGCAGTATATTGCAACCAATGTTAAATCCAACATACGAGAACTGGAAGGTTCTCTTAATAAATTGATTGCCCTTCATAAACTAAAAAAAGAAGATATTAATATTACTTTAGCTGCCGAAGCTTTAAAAGATATTATTTCTCCTAATGAAAGCAGGCAAATTACTCCTGAACTAATTATAGATATTGTTGCTGAACATTACTCTATAACAATTCAGGATTTAAAGAGTGGAAAAAGAAGCTCAAATATAGCAATTCCAAGACAAATAGCTATGTACTTATGTCGTGAGATGACAGATGTACCTTTAAAGGCCATTGGGTCTATACTTGGAGGCAGAGACCATTCTACCGTAAGCTATGGAATTGAAAAAGTAGCGGATGATGTAAAAACAGATGAAGCTCTTTGTAACACAATTGACATTATTAAAAAGAAAATTAATCCAATTTAATTTGTTGATAACTTTGTGGATAAGTTGTTGATAATGTGTGGACAAAATGTGGATAAGTTTTTATTCAAAAATTCAAGAAAAGTTTTCCACATTTCATCCACATGTTATCCACATAATTATTAACATAGTTATCAACACTACAAACCCTTTAAATACAAGGGCTGAGGGTACTTATCCACTTATCCACAGCCCCTACTACTAATACTACTAAAATATTATATAAATATATACATAAAAAAATACCGGAAGGAGTTTTCCACAATGAAAATTATTTGTTCAAAATCGAATCTTGTAAAAAGTGTAAGTATTGTTTCAAAGGCAGTTCCATCTAAAACTACAATGCCTATTCTTGAATGTATTTTGATAGATGCTACAACTGATATTATTAAATTAACAGCTAATGATATGGAACTTGGTATTGAGACTATTGTTGAAGGTGAAATTGTTAAAAAAGGTGTTATAGCTATTGATGCTAAGATTTTCTCTGAGATTGTTCGTAAACTTCCTGATAATGAGGTTGTTATTGAAACAGATGAAAATCTTCAAACTACAATTACCTGTGAGAGAGCTAAATTTAATATTTCTTCAAAATCAGGAGAAGATTTTTCATATCTTCCATTTATCGAAAAAAATGAGACAATTAAATTATCTCAATTTACTTTAAAAGAAATTATTAGACAAACAATCTTTTCTATTGCTGACAATGACAGTAATAAATTAATGACTGGAGAATTATTCCAGATTGAAAATAATATGTTAAAGGTTGTTTCATTGGATGGTCATAGAATTTCCATTCGTAAAACAGAGTTAAAAGAAAATTATAGTCCAAGAAAAGTAGTTGTTCCAGGTAAAACACTTATGGAAGTTAGTAAGATTCTTCCGGGTGATGTTGACAGTGAAGTTGTTATTTCATTTACCAATAATCATATTGTATTTGAATTTGATAATACTGTAGTTGTTTCACGTTTAATCGAAGGACAATACTTTAAGATTGACCAAATGTTGTCTAGCGATTATGAAACAAAGGTTAAAATTAATAAAAGAGAATTATTAAACTGTATTGACAGAGCAACTCTTCTCGTAAAAGAAGGGGATAAAAAACCGATTATTATTAATATTTTGGATGAAGTGATGGAATTAAAAATTAAATCTCAGATTGGATCTATGGATGATGAGATTTTAATTTCAAAAGAAGGTAAGGATTTGTTAATTGGTTTCAATCCGAAGTTCTTAATTGATGCTCTTCGAGTAATTGATGATGAAGAAGTAACATTATACTTGATGAATCCGAAAGCTCCATGCTTCATTAAGGATGATAATGAAAGTTATATTTATCTAATTTTACCTGTAAATTTTAATGCCGGAGTGTAAAAGATGGAAATTATTTATTTGAGAGATGAATTTATAAAGCTTGGCCAAGCCTTAAAGGCAGCCGGATTCGTAGAATCAGGTGTGGAAGCAAAAGAAGTTATCCAAGATGGACTTGTTCTTGTAAATGGTGAAGTAGATACAAGGAGAGGTAGAAAATTATACGAAGGAGACGTTGTTTCTTTTGAAAATCAAACAATTGAAATTAAAAAATTATAGAAATTATAATTTATTAGAATTGGATTTTGATCCATCAACAAATATTCTATATGGTGACAATGCGCAAGGAAAAACAAATATACTAGAATCAATTTATATGTGTGGAACAACCAAATCTCATCGCGGTACCAAGGACAGAGATATAATAAGATTTGGCCAGGAAGAAGCTCATATAGAAGCTGTCATTGATAAAAAGGGTGTTCCTTTTGAAATTGACATTCATTTAAAAAATAATAGTCCAAAAGGAGTTGCCGTTAATAAGATGCCAATTCGCAGGGCAATTGAATTGTTTGGAATTGTAAATATTGTATTTTTTTCTCCGGAGGATTTAAATATTATAAAACATGGTCCTTCGGAAAGAAGAAAATTTATAGATTTAGAACTATCTCAACTTGATAAGGTGTATTTAAGTGATTTAACAAATTATAACCGAATTGTAAATCAAAGAAATAAGCTACTTAAAGATGTTTATGACAGAAAAGATTTGATAGAGACACTTGATATTTGGGATTTACAGCTTGTCAATTATGGTAAAAAAATAATAGACAGAAGAAATCAATTTATTGTTGAGTTAAATGAAATCGTAGGAAAGGTTCATGAACAGTTAACCGGTGGAAAGGAACACCTGCAGATTTATTATGAACCATCCATATCAAGTATGGATTTTGAAACAAATCTTATAAAAAACAGAGAAAAAGATATCAGAATGAAAAGTACATCTGTTGGACCACATAGAGATGATATATGTTTTATGGCAGATGGCCTGGACATTAGAAAATTCGGTTCTCAGGGACAACAAAGAACAGCAGCTTTGTCACTAAAATTGTCTGAAATAGAAATTGTGAAAAAAATAATCAATGACACTCCAATATTATTATTGGATGATGTATTGTCTGAATTAGACAAACACAGGCAAAACTATTTATTGGATAGTATTAGTGATATACAAACATTAATTACCTGTACAGGGTTAGATGATTTTGTAAATAATCGTTTTCATATAAACAAAATTATGCATGTGGATAAAGGACATGTAAATTAGGAGGATTTTTATGAGTGCAGAATACGGTGCAGATCAGATTCAAATACTGGAAGGATTAGAAGCAGTAAGAAAAAGACCTGGTATGTACATTGGTAGTACGTCAATTAGAGGGCTTCACCATTTGGTGTATGAAATTGTAGATAATTCTGTTGATGAAGCATTGGCAGGAGTTTGTGATACAATTTCCATTACGTTAAATAAAGATGGCTCTGCAACTGTTATAGATAACGGGCGTGGTATTCCTGTTGGAATTAATCAAAAAGCAGGTTTGCCGGCAGTTGAAGTTGTATTTACAGTACTTCATGCAGGTGGAAAATTTGGTGGCGGCGGATACAAAGTATCCGGCGGTCTTCATGGTGTAGGTGCATCCGTTGTTAATGCACTTTCTGAATGGTTAGAAGTTGAAATCTGCAAAGAAGGAAAAGTTTATAAACAGCGTTATGAACGTGGTAAAGTAATGTATCCTCTTAAAGAGATTGGCACTTGTCCTATCGAAAAGACAGGTACAAAGGTTACATTCTTACCGGATAAGGAAATTTTTGATGAAACTGTTTTTGATTTTAATACTTTAAAGCAACGTTTCCGCGAGATGGCATTTTTAACAAGAGGTCTTCGCATCATTATTCGCGATGAACGTACAAATGAAGATATGCCGGAGCCGGTTGAAAAATCTTTCCATTACGAAGGTGGTATTAAAGAATTTGTTCAATATTTGAACAAGGGAAAAACACCTTTATATGACCAGATTATTTACTGTGAAGGTGAAAAAGACGGTGTTATGGTTGAAGTTGCAATGCAGCATAACGATGCTTATACCGATAACACTTATGGCTTTGTAAATAATATCACTACACCAGAGGGTGGTATGCATGTTGAAGGTTTTAGAAAAGCCTTAACGAAAACCTTTAATGACTATGCAAGAAAAAATAGATTATTAAAAGACAATGAACCTAATTTAAGTGGTGAAGATATTCGTGAAGGTTTAACAGCAATTATAAGTGTTAAAATTTCTGATCCACAGTTTGAAGGTCAGACAAAACAAAAATTGGGCAACAGCGAAGCACGTACAGCAGTTGATAACATTGTAAGTAATCAATTAGAAATTTTCTTAGAGCAGAATCCAAACGTAGGTAAAACTACAATTGAAAAATCTGTACTGGCACAGCGCGCGCGTGAAGCTGCAAGAAAAGCGAGAGATTTAACCAGAAGAAAATCTGCTTTGGAAGGAATGGCTCTTCCTGGTAAATTGGCAGACTGTTCTGATAAGGACCCTGCAAATTGCGAAATTTATATCGTGGAAGGTGATTCCGCGGGTGGTTCAGCTAAAACAGCCAGAGATAGAGCTACACAGGCTATCCTGCCACTTCGTGGTAAAATTTTAAATGTAGAAAAGGCAAGATTAGATAAAATTTATGCAAATGCGGAAATTAAAGCAATGATTACTGCATTTGGTACAGGTATTCATGATGATTTTGATATTTCAAAGCTACGTTATCATAAAATTATTATCATGACCGATGCCGATGTTGATGGTGCTCATATCAGTACATTATTATTAACATTCTTATATCGTTTTATGCCTGAATTAATTAAACAAGGTTATGTATATTTAGCACAGCCACCACTTTATAAACTGGAAAAGAATAAAAAAGTGTGGTACGCATACAGTGACGAAGAATTGAATCAAATTCTTTCAGAAGTAGGAAGAGACAGTAATAATAAAATTCAGCGTTATAAAGGTTTGGGAGAAATGGATGCAGACCAGTTATGGGAAACAACTATGGATCCGGAACATCGAGTGTTACTTCGTGTGACTATGAATGAAGATGCTGCATCTGAATTAGACCTCACATTTACAACCTTGATGGGTGACCAAGTAGAACCAAGACGTGAATTTATTGAAGAAAATGCAAAATATGTACAAAACCTTGACGTATAGAAACGGGAGAATAGACAATGGAAGATAATATTTTTGACAAAGTGCAGGAAGTCGATCTCAAAAAGACGATGGAAACTTCTTATATCGATTATGCCATGAGCGTTATTGCATCTCGTGCATTGCCTGACGTAAGAGACGGTTTAAAACCGGTACAAAGAAGAATTCTGTATTCTATGATTGAATTAAATAATGGTCCGGACAAGCCGCATCGAAAATGTGCGCGTATTGTTGGTGATACCATGGGTAAATATCATCCTCACGGTGATAGTTCTATTTATGGTGCTCTTGTAAATATGGCACAGGAATGGTCTACCAGATATCCGCTTGTAGACGGACATGGTAACTTTGGTTCGGTGGATGGCGACGGTGCAGCTGCCATGCGTTATACGGAAGCTCGTCTCAGTAAAATTTCTATGGAGTTAACTGCAGATATCAATAAAAATACAGTTGATTTCACACCTAACTTTGACGAGACAGAAAAAGAACCAGTTGTATTACCATCAAGATATCCGAATCTTTTGGTAAATGGTACATCAGGTATTGCAGTAGGTATGGCTACCAATATTCCGCCTCACAATCTACGTGAAGTAATTGCTGCTGTAGTAAAGATTATTGATGACCAGATTGATGAAAATGGTGAAACAACCATTGAAGATATTCTTCAAATCATCAAAGGACCGGATTTTCCAACAGGTGCTACCATTTTAGGTACCAGAGGAATTGAAGAAGCATATCGCACAGGTCGCGGTAAAATCAGAGTGCGTGCGGTGACAGATATTGAACCAATGGCAAATGGTAAGAATCGTATTATTGTTACTGAACTTCCATATATGGTAAATAAAGCACGTTTGATTGAAAAGATTGCAGAACTTGTAAGAGATAAGAAAATTGACGGAATTACTGCATTAGAAGATCAGTCAAGCCGTGAAGGAATGAGAGTTTGTATTGAACTTCGCCGTGATGTAAATGCAAACGTCATTTTAAATCAATTGTATAAACACACACAGCTTCAGGATACATTTGGTGTTATCATGTTAGCTTTGGTTAACAATGAACCAAAAGTTTTAAATATTCTTGATATGCTCAAATTCTATTTGAAACATCAAGAAGAAGTTGTTACAAG
>JAZSDK010000148.1:0-2261 GCA_045531155.1 Faecalimonas sp.
TATGCTTGACCAGCCTCTATCACATGCTGAGGTGCAAGAGACAGCAGACCGCGTGGCTGTAGATTTTAAAAAATTGGTAACACAGGCAATTGTGAATATTTATCGTGACCTGATTACGAAGGCCATTTAAGCAATTAAAAAGTTTCCCTAAAGATAAAAGGGAAACTTTTATTTTTGTCTATTTACATATTCCACATCCAAGACTGCATCCGGTTGGTGTTCCGGCTAATCCGCCCATAGCGGTTTCGCGCAATTCGAAAGGTAGGCTTTTTCCTACACGTAGCATGGCGTGAGCAATTTCGTCAAATGGAATGTGATGTGTTACGCCGCTGAGAACCAGCTCGGCGGATGTAATGGCATTTGCCACACCGATTGCATTTCTACTCTGGCAAGGTGCTTCTACCAATCCGGCAATTGGGTCGCATACAAGCCCCAGTAAGTTAGAAAGTGCAAAACTTGCAGCATCCAGACACATTTCCGGTGTTCCGCCCATGATTTCCACAATGGCGCTTGCAGCCATCGCACTTGCTGCACCTACTTCAGCCTGACAGCCTGCTTCCGCACCGGAAACAGATGCGTTTCTCATTAATAAATATCCGATGGCACTAGCATTTACAAGTCCTTTACATAGGGTTTCGTCATCAATGTGATGCTCGTCTGCAAGTGCAAGCAGTACACCCGGAACTACTCCGGCAGAACCTGCTGTTGGAGCTGCTACAATCAGACCCATAGATGCGTTGACTTCCAAAACCGCCATGCTGTATGAAATAGCTTTGGATAGCATGGAGCCACAGACACAATCTGGTGTCTTGCCGTGTTCGGCAACCTTCTTTGCCTCACCACCTATGAGACCACCGATGGATTTACCAGGATTAGTCAAAGGTTTTCTTGCTGCCTGTTTCATAATCGACAGGGCTTTTTGTAATTTTTTCTCCAATTTTTCAGGAGGCATTGAGCCGGTTGTGATTTCACGCAGTCTCATAATCTCAGAGATAGGAAGCTGCTTTTCACGGCATTTTTCCAATAAATTTTTTCCATTATAAAAATCCATCTTTCTTTCCTCCTACAACTGAATCAGCATCAAATTATCCACGTTTGGATTGGTTCGAATCTTGTCCAGAACTTCTTCCGGAATTGGTTCGTCAGATTCAACGACTGTATAAGCATTTGCTCCTTTGTTCTCGCGGAATAAGCGCATAAATGCAATATTTACTTCCTGCTCGCTGAGGGCCTGAGTAATGTGAGCAACAACGCCAGGCTTGTCCTGCTGGTGAACAATGAGAGTGCTGTATTCTCCGGTAAATTCCACATCAATATTATCAATACGCACAATCTTCATCTTTCCCCCGCCGATGGATTCGCCTCGAATGGAAAGCTTGTGTCCATTTACACCAACGATATCAATGTCAGCAGTGTTCGGATGGTTGGTAGATGTCTTGTCATCAATAATGTATTCATATGCTACATCCTTTTCTTTTGCATAATCAAAAGCATCTCGAATTCGTTCATCATCCGTTGCGAATCCAAGAATGCCACCTAAGAGTGCGCGGTCTGTTCCGTGTCCTCTATATGTCTTAGCAAAAGAGCCGTATAAAGTAAAGGTCACTTTTGAGATGGCTTCCGGAAACATCTTGCGTGCCATGAGTGCAATGGAAACGGCACCTGCGGTGTGTGAACTGGAAGGACCAATCATATTTGGACCTATGACGTCAAAAATACTTAAAAAATTCATGAAAATATCCTCCTTAGGATGTATCTAACGCTAGTATATCAAGAAAAGTGGAAAAAATCATCGAAAATAAATTTTTTTTGACAGAAAGTGTGCTATACTCTGTTGAGAAAGTATTAGGTGAACCAATGTTAAAATTAATCGATAAATTAAAAGAAACGAAGCAGCTTACAAAAGAGGAATGGGTGGCGCTGATTGAAGGGCGTACGCCGGAGGTGGCGGAATATCTTTTTGCACAGGCTAGAGATGTACGGGAACAGGTATATGGGAAGAGTGTCTACATTCGGGGACTGATTGAATTTACAAATTTCTGTAAAAACGATTGTCTCTATTGTGGGATTCGAAGAAGTAATACCAATGCATGTCGGTATCGTTTGAATATGGACGAAATTCTGCAGTGCTGCGAGAAAGGATATGAATTGGGATTTCGTACCTTTGTACTGCAGGGTGGGGAGGATGCGTATTTCACGGATGACCGACTGGAGCAGATTGTGAAGGCGATACGAGGTCAATATCCGGATTGTGCAATTAC
>JAZSDK010000140.1:0-20369 GCA_045531155.1 Faecalimonas sp.
CAAAGATTAAAGAAGCGGTTGAAAAATTATTGAACGAACGCGACGGTCTTGCACTTGGTATCTGTAACGGTTTCCAAGCGCTTATCAAACTTGGCTTGGTTCCATACGGAAAAATCTGCGGACAGACAGCAGGTTCACCAACACTTACTTACAACACAATTGGCCGTCATATTTCAAAGATGGTTTATACAAAGGTTGTGACAAACAAATCACCATGGTTACAACAGGCACAGCTTGGCGGCGTGTATACGAACCCAGCTTCACATGGTGAAGGTCGTTTCGTAGCACCAGAAGCAGTTCTTGATGAACTCTTTGCAAACGGACAAGTTGCAACACAATACTGTGACCTTGCAGGAAACATTACGATGGATGAAGAATGGAATCCAAACGGTTCATTTAGAAGCATAGAAGGTATCACAAGTCCGGACGGACGTGTACTTGGTAAGATGGCTCACTCAGAACGTCGTGGTGATTCAGTGGCAATCAATATCTACGGAGAACAAGATTTGAAGATATTCGAATCTGGTGTGGAATATTTTAAATAGGATTATAAAAAATACTGCCCGAAATTGTTTGGGCAGTATTTTTGGTTAAGTGCTTGAAGTTTTATTATATATATGCTAGATTATCATCAGTGATTAGGTTGCAGAAACTTGCGATGCCTGCGACCGGAAGGAGGACCTAAGGGCCCTTCTTTCTATTACTCTAAACAACATCATTTGCGTTCAAAAGCGCATTCAACTTTCATGGCAGTTTTGCCGAGATACCAAATGGAAATCAAGTAAACATCGAAGGAAAGGTAGTTGACAAGTTTTTTCTGTTTTAATATTATTATATTATAAACGGTTATTTATATATGTGTATGTACTTTCCTTGCGAAACAATGAGCTTTATTATTATGTGAGGAAAGGGAAATAATGAATACAGAATTACAAGAGATTCAGCGATATGGAAGAAACAAAAACACGATTATTAATCATTCGTATGTGAATAGTGGAGAATATCGTAAAAAATTTGATAGAATTTCCGATGACAGAGAATTAAATAGAAAGGTCTATCAAATTGCCAAAAAGATACTTAAACACCGTAGTGGTACTAATTATGAGGATATGTATTGGATTGATATTGATTCTTTAGAGATCATTGCTTCAGAAACAGATCAAAAGCAAAAAAACAAGATAAAATATTCAAAAGCAACAAAAAATGCAATATCGAGATATGAGAATTTATTAGTTGTACATAGCCATCCTAATAGTATGCCGCCAAGCATAAACGATTTTAACTCAGCTTTGCAAAATAAGTATCAAATTTGCTTGGTGTGTTGTCATGATGGTAAAATATTTTTGTATCATTCGAATAATTATGTGATAGAATTTTTTTATAGAAACACTGTTGCTAAATATAAAAGAAAAGGCTTTAATGAATACGCGGCACAGATGGAAGCACTTTCAACATTTCAAGAAGACGGAGATATTTTTTTGAAGGAGGTTTAGTATGAAAGCATATGAAAAGGACACAGGAGTTAAAATCCCTGCATGGTATTTAAAATTACCACAAAAGGTATTAGATTTTATAAGCGATATAGGTATTGTTCTTAATCGTCTATTAACAAGACGAAAAAAAATTAATAGAACAAATAAAAGGAACGTGAAATTTTATTTGTAGACTGAAGGATTAATTTAAGTGCTTTACTACTTTGAACGTGAACCTTTATTTTGATGAAAATAGAAAAAAATAAGGAAATACTGCCCGAAGTGTTAGGGCAGTATTTTTTTATGTCAAAGGTTCTTCACCTTCTTCAAAAAGTAATTCATTTGTCTGTTGAATATTTAGTTGTCTTTCTAATGCAAAAATTATAATAGAGTCTCTTGTACGTCTTGGGTAAAGTTTTCCTACGTCTGCCAATCCAAGTGCACGTTGAGTATCTTCATAAGTCATATTAGCTGCAAGGCAGAGTGCCAAAACCTTGTCTCGTCCAGGATTCTTTGTCCCGTTAAGAATTTGATATGCATAGTTGCGTTGAATTTGTGAATTATGAATTACTTCGCTTTCAAGAAGATTATGAGTGCGCAGATATGCAGAAAAATATTCTGAAAAAGAGAGAAATCCCTTTTGTTCAGAGAGTGCATCGGTATATTTGTTTAATTCCGAAACCGAACGTGTAGAACGTAGTATTTTCAAAAGTTCATCTGTAGTCATTTAAATTCTCCTTCTTGCGTGTAAGTTGGTTGTATTATATAATTTTTATATTAGAAAATCAAGGACGGAGAACGGAATATGGGGACTACAGAAGATTATAAGTTGTCAATATATCAGGATTATGGACAATTTGGAGAAAAAGAACATATCCACTTAGTTCGAAATAAAAAGACAGGACAAATTTGTGTAAAAAAGATTGTGGATTATACACAGCAAGATGTTCTGGAATTTCGCCAAAGAACGTCAAATCAGTTTTTCCCTAAATTATATGATTTTATTCAAGAAGGAGAAAAATTAATAATTATAGAAGAATATATAAATGGAGTTACTTTGGAAGAATATATGATGGGTGAGTCACTTTCGGAAGATATGGCAGTCAAATTTGCCAGAGAAGTTTGCCAAGCTTTGTGTGAACTACATCATTTTACGCCGATGATAGTATATCGGGATCTTAAAACGGAAAATATTATGGTTACTGCAGAGGGAACTATCAAACTAATTGATTTTAATATATCACGTTCTTTTCATGAGGGGAAGAAGAGAGACACTGTTCTTTTGGGAACAGCAGGGTATGCCGCACCAGAGCAATTTGGATACTTCCAAACAGATAATCGGACAGATATCTATGCTTTTGGCATTTTGTTTAATTATATGCTGACAGGAAAGTATCCGATTGATGGTATAACTGAAGGGAAGTATGGACGATTGATTCAAAAATGCATTGAATTAGAACCTTCGAAACGCTATCAGAGTGTGGAAGAAATAATGAGAGAGTTAGGTTGGAATAGTAATAACACAGAGCAAAAGCGTTCGTGGACTATACCTGGATTTCGAAGCAACACCAATTGGAAAAAGGTGGTTGCTGTTTTAGGGTACATATCAATTATCTCAATAGGTATGGATATGGATTATATTCAATCAAATGGTGAACCGTATCCAATGTTAATACAGTGGATAAATCGGATTATGATGACAATAGCACAACTTGCATCGGTATTATTTTGTTGTGATTATAGGGGGATTTCCAATGGATTTAAGCCATACCAAAGCCGTTTCTTCATTGTACGTTTAATCAGTTATGTTGCAACATGGTTTGTTTTTGTCTGTGTTTCAGTTATACTGTCTAATTTCATAGAAGTAATTTTGACATAACAATTGTATGCTGATAGCATACCAAAATATATAAGAATGTGAATAAAATAAGAGACATGGAAATAATTGCCATGTCTCTTATTTTTGCGAATCTTTTAGATATTCTTTCAGTATTAAATTTACATATTGGGAAAATGAACGGTCATCATTTTCAGCCAATTCCTTGATTGCTTCAATAACATCTGCATCAAGCGTAATACTGACTTTGTTTTTTAACGGTTTCATTGAGCTCACCTCTTTGCGTATAATATACCAATTTATGCGAAAGAGTGTTGACTTATGCTATCAAATCGCATAAAATAAGATAAAGTAGGATAATTCAAGGAGGAAAACTATGCAAAACGAAACAAAGGTGTGTAAGCACTGCCAAACAGAAATTCCAAAGAAAGCTAAGGTGTGTCCTAATTGTCGCAAGAAACAAGGTGGAATCATAAAATGGATTATTATCGGTGTTGTTGCTATTGCGATTATTGGTTCAGTAGCAGGTGGGAGTGATGATGAAAAAGGAACTGATAGCAACCCTAAAAAAACGGGCCAAACACAGAATTCAGAAAATGATTCTAACAAGCAAGAAAATGTAGATAATGAGTTTGTTGTTGGTGATGTTGTTGAAACATCAAGTCTCAAAATTTCTTATCTTTCAGCAGGACAATATACTTCAGATAATGAATTTTTACAACCAAAAGATGGATATGTTTATTATCGAGTGGAGTTTGAATTTGAAAACATAGGTAACAGTGATGAACTTGCATCATCATGGGATTTTGAATGTTATGCAGATGGCTATTCAGTAGACGAGGCCTATGTTGGAGAGGATACACTAAGTGCTACAATTTCATCAGGAAAAAAAGCAAAAGGTGCAATATATTATGAAGTTCCAACTGACGCACAAGAGATTAAACTGGAATATGAAATTAACTACTTTACAGAAGACAAAGTTGTCTTTGTTATAAAATAATTCGTTTAGTAAGTTTTAAAACACAGTAAATTACAATTTCAAATTTACTGTGTTTTATTTTATAAAAAATTCGTGCAATGTATTGTATTTTTCGTGCAAATGACATATAATATAATAGCCAGTGAATAGAAAGGAGATGGTTATATGACAAATAACACAACAAATATAAGCATTCGAATGGACAGTGAATTAAAGAAACAAGCTGATCTTTTATTCGAGGAACTTGGTATGAATATTACAACGGCATTTAATATTTTTGTGCGCCAAACACTTCGTGAAGGGAAAATTCCGTTTGATATTTCCATCAACAATCCGAATAAGAAAACAGTTGCTGCCATGTTAGAAGCAGAAAGGATTGCAAAGGATCCATCTGTAAAAGGTTATACAGATATGGATGAACTTTTTGCAGATTTGGAAAAATGAAAAAATATATAGTAAAGTACACTACGCAGTTTAAAAAAGATTACAAGCTGGCAAAGCGTCGTGGACTTAATATTAAATTATTGCAAGAAATAGTAAAAAAACTTGCAATGGGTGAAATCTTAGATGACAGTTATAAAGATCATGCTTTATCAGGGAAGTGGATTGGTTATCGAGAATGTCACATACAACCGGACTGGTTGCTCATTTATCACATCAATAAAGATGTTTTAGTTCTTACTTTATCACGCACTGGTACTCACAGTGACTTATTCAAAAAATAAAAATTAAATACATAATCGTGCATTTGCATATTTCCACAACTTGTACATATATTGTCTAAAGAGGTGAAGGACATGAAGTACAAGCAGATTATGAACATACTTCCAAGTGAAGTGAAACATGTGATTGACAGGGAAAATATAGAATTTGACCATTTGCAGGAAATTCGTTTACGTGCAGGTTGTCCGATTATCTTATTTTATAAAAATAAGGAACAGATTCTGCCGATGAATGGGACAGAGAGAATTATACGGGAAACCCTTGACTATGTTAGTAATTACTCTCTGTATGCATATGAAAATGAATTGCGACAGGGGTTTATTACCATAGAGGGGGGACATCGTATCGGTATGGCGGGACAGGTCATAATAGAGGACAGGAAGATAAAGAACCTAAAGCAGATTTCGTCGTTAAATGTACGAATTTCCCATGAGATTTTAAACTGTGCGGACAAACTTTTTCCATACATAACACACAACAAGCAAATGTATCACACACTTATTATTTCGCCACCAAGATGCGGGAAAACGACATTGTTACGTGATTTGATACGGCAAATTTCAGATGGAAATAAATGGGTGAAGGGATGTACAGTTGGAGTGGTGGATGAGCGTTCAGAACTTGCGGGCTGTTATCGAGGAGTCCCGCAGAATCAAATGGGAATGCGCACAGATGTGCTGGATGGATGCCCAAAAGCGGACGGGATGCTGATGCTGGTTCGTTCCATGTCACCACAGGTGATTGCTGTAGATGAAATCGGTGCGCCTGAGGATGTACAGGCAATCAAATATGCCATGCATTGTGGATGCAAGATGATTGCCACCGTGCATGGTGAAGCGTTGGAGGAGATTCAAAGAAAACCACTATTTGAGCAGCTTGTAAATGAACAATGTTTTGAAAGATATGTGGTGCTTCAAAACAAAACCCATGTTGGTCAAATTGCAGGAATCTATGATACATATGGGAAATTGTTGTATCAGGATAAAATTAAGGAACACAAAATATGATGAAATTGATTGGAAGCATATTTATTCTAGCATCCTGTACCGGTATAGGCTTCTCAAAAAGCAATGAAATGCAAGCTCATTTAAACGAACTAGAAGAACTGAAAAAGATTTTTTACTTACTGAAAAGCGAACTCCAATATACACGAGCACCCTTTGCAGAAGTGTTTGAAAAAATCAGTCAAAAGACCAGGGAGCCTTTTCAAACATGGCTGTTTGATTTATGCAGCAGGTTAAATGAGAAACGATCCGGTATGCTCTGGGACATGTGGTGCAGCTCCATAGAAGAAAACCTAAAGGGTAGCAAACTAAAAGAGGACGAGTTAAAGGAACTGAAGAACATTGGGAAAAACCTAGAGTACATAGAGAGTCTGGATTTGTTTATAGAGCAGATGGACTACGGAATTAAAAATACGAGGGAAAGCTACCAAACAAAGCGAAAATTATGCCAAAGTCTGGGAATTATGGGAGGAATCTTTCTTGTGATTTTGTTGCTGTAAATAGGAGGAAAACATGGGTGTCAGTCTGATTTTTAAAATTGCTGCAGTGGGAATATTAGTGTCCATATTAAGTCAGGTATTAAAGCATAGTGGCAGGGAGGAACAGGCCTTTCTTACAAGCTTTGCAGGGCTCCTTTTGGTGCTGTTCTGGATTCTGCCTTACATCATTGATTTGTTTGAGCAAGTCCAAGTCTTATTTGAATTTTAGAGGGTAGTTCTATGAGCATGATTCAAGTTGGATTACTCGGTATCATTGGTATTATATTTGCAGTGCAGTTAAAGCAGGAGAAGTCAGAGGTGGCCATCTATCTGAGTATTGTGATTACTCTGATTATCTTTGTAGGTATGACAGACCATCTGGAGCAATTGGTGACAACCTTGCGGGAAATCGGAAATTTTGTTCAGATAGAAAACTCCTATATTCTGACATTGATTAAGATGCTTGGCATTACCTATTTAGCAGAATTTTCCGCCGGACTTTGCAAAGATGCAGGGTACAGTTCTATCGCAACCCAGATTGAAATGTTTGGAAAGCTAACCATATTAGTACTGAGCCTTCCGATTCTGCTTGCATTGCTTCGAACCATACGGGAGTTTTTGGGATGAAGATCATAAAAGTATTGTTTGTAGTGCTGTGCTTATTCCTTGTTGTTCCCATACAGGTAAAGGCCACAGATGTGGAAGAGGAATTGAGCAGTAGGTACGATTTTACGGAAATAGATAAAATGCTGAAGGAAATATTTCCAGAGGAAAAGCTGAACTTCAAGGATACCATTGTGGGACTGATTTCCGGAGATTTGGATTTCTCTGTTGATTTATTCAAGCAATTAATCGGTGATCAGCTAAGCTATGAAATCGACAGTAGTAAAACAGGGATTATACATATTTTACTGCTGGTCATTATTGCTGCCATATTCGCAAATTTTTCGGGAGTTTTTAAAAGCACACAGGTGGCGGAAATAAGTTTTTCCATGTTGTACATGCTTCTTATTACCATCTGCCTAAATAATTTTCGCATACTGATAGAAGCGGCAACTGCAAATGTAGACCAGATTATGGAGTTTATGGAGCTTCTTGGCCCACTTTATTTTATGGCAGTTTCGATTGCCACGGGAAGCGCGACTTCGATTACCTTTTATCAGCTGGTGCTGTTACTGATTTTTCTAATTGAATTATTAATTCGGAATTTCTTAATTCCAATGACTCAAGTTTATATGGTAGTTCGAATTTTGGATGAATTTTCACCAGAGATAAAGCTATCCAAATTTGCAGAACTAATGGAGACCATCATATCCTGGTCCTTAAAAACCTTATCGGCAGGGATTATTGGTCTAAATATAATTCAAGGGTTATTGACGCCGGCAATTGATTCCGTGAAACGAAGTCTTGTGTTAAAAGGCGGAGAATCCCTCCCAATTGTAGGTGACGCCATTGGAGGTGCGGCAGAGGTGGTGCTTGGCACCGCAGTTCTGATTAAAAATGGAATTGGTGTAGCGGGCATGATTATTTGCCTAGTCATGTGTCTGGTTCCTATTATACAGATAGCACTTACATCTCTTATGTATCAGCTAATTGCTGCACTCATCCAGCCCGTGTCTGATAAACGAATGGTCAATTGTGTCAGCAGTGTGGCAGATGGCAGTAAAATTTTACTAAAAATTGTATTTACAACGGGTGTTCTGTTTCTAATTACCATTGCTGTGGTTGCGACAACAACAGGAGGATAACATGTTAGATTATATTTATGAATGGATGGAAAATATTGCGTTTTATATGGTTATCGTTGTTGCTGCCATGCAGATGGTGGCAGGAGAAAGCTATAAGAAATACATTCGTTTTTTTGCTGGAATGATTTTAATTCTAATGCTGACAGGACCGATTCTAAAGATATTTGGAATGAGCGAGTTTCAAAACACAGAATATCAGAAGGAGTTAGAGGAAATCGAAAATGCCACAAAACATATGGAACAAATTATTGGGGAATAAAAAGAATCAATGGCTGATTTTATTACTTGTAGGAATTTTACTTGTGGTGATTGCGATTCCCACAAAGTCAGGTTCTGAAGAAAAAGACATTGTTGATTCAAAAGATTGGAGCACATCGGAGACAGAACAGAGATTAGAAAATATACTGAGTCAGATGAAAGGAATTGGAGAAGTACATGTAATGATTACCTACAGGCAGGAAAATGAAGTCGAAGGGGTTGTGGTTGTAGCAGAGGGCGGAGAACAAGGAGTGATTGTTCGAAAGATAACAGAAGTAGTTCGAGCATTATTTGACGTGGACTCGCATAAAATTAAGGTGATAGATAGTAAATAGATTCTTTGGGAGGAGATAGTGTGAAAAAAATATTTAAGAAAAATCAGATTATGATTACGGCATTAGCTGTGATGATTGCGGTGGCTGGTTATTTGAATTACTCCGGCAGATTTTTTGGAGATGATTCGAAAGAGGCAGATAATGAACTGGCAGAGCAGGAACTCTTAGATATCAGTCTGGGAGAAACAGCGGAAATTGAGTCTTTGGATGAAGATATTGATGATACACCGGGCGCGGCTGTACTGACCAATGGAAACAATATTGTTGCAGAAGCAAAAGTTGTGAGAGAACAAGTGAGAGCAGAGAATAAAGAAACACTTTTGGGTATAATAAATAATGAAAACTTAAGCGAGAAGCAAAAGGAAGAAGCGGTTTCAAAGATGATTGAATTGACAGAGATAGCAGAATTGGAAGCTGCAGTAGAGACAATGCTACTTTCAAAGGGCTTTTCTGAGGTTGTAGTAACACTGACTGATGGTGGTGCAGACGTTGTTGTAAATGCCACAGAATTATCCGATGCAAAACGTGCGCAAATAGAGGATATTGTTACAAGAAAGACAGGAATCAAGCCGGAAAATGTTGTAATTTCTTCTATGCAAAAATAGAAAAATATGTTAGAATACATAAGCATTCTTGATAAAAAAACAGGAGATTAACTAGATATGTCACAAATTACAAATGAAATAAAGAAAAGAAGAACATTTGCGATTATATCCCATCCCGATGCAGGTAAGACTACACTGACGGAAAAGTTCCTGCTTTACGGAGGTGCCATTAATCAGGCAGGTTCTGTAAAGGGAAAAGCGACTGCAAAGCATGCAGTTTCTGACTGGATGGAGATTGAAAAGGAAAGAGGTATTTCTGTTACATCTTCCGTTCTTCAATTTAATTATGACGGTTATTGTATCAACATTCTGGACACACCTGGACATCAGGACTTCTCAGAGGATACATACCGAACGCTTATGGCGGCAGATTCGGCGGTAATGGTTATCGATGCTTCGAAAGGTGTGGAAGCTCAGACGAGAAAATTGTTCAAAGTATGTGTGATGCGTCACATTCCGATATTTACATTTATAAATAAAATGGACCGTGAAGCTCGTGATACATTTGAGTTGTTAGACGATATCGAAAAAGAATTAGGCATTGCAACCTGTCCAATCAACTGGCCTATCGGCTGTGGAAAGGAATTCCGAGGCGTTTTTGACCGAGAACATCAGGAAATCGAGCTCTTCTCAGATACCCAAAAAGGTACGAAGATGGGAGAAGTGAGAAAGATTGCATTAGATGACCCGGAAGTGGATACATTAATCAGTGAAGGACAAAAAGAACAGCTCTTAGAAGAAATTGAACTGCTAGATGGAGCGAGTGCAGAATTCGACTTAGATTTGGTAAGTAAAGGAGAGTTATCACCGGTATTTTTCGGTTCCGCTCTTACAAACTTTGGTGTAGAGACATTTTTACAACATTTCCTAAATATGACCTCATCACCACTTCCTAGAAAGTCGGATCAGGGAAGCATTGACCCGATGGAAGAAAAGGATTTTTCGGCATTTGTATTTAAGATTCAGGCGAACATGAACAAGGCACATCGTGACCGAATCGCATTTATGCGAATCTGTTCCGGAGAATTTGAGGCTGGTATGGATGTGTTCCATATTCAAGGTGGGAAAAAGGTAAGACTTTCTCAGCCACAGCAAATGATGGCAAGTGAAAGAAAGATGATAGAAAAAGCCTACGCAGGAGACGTAATCGGTATCTTTGATCCGGGTATCTTCTCCATTGGTGATACCTTAACCACAACGCCAAATAAGTTTGCGTACGAAGGAATTCCAACCTTTGCACCGGAGCATTTTGCCAGAGTGCGCCAGATGGATACCATGAAGCGTAAACAGTTTATTAAGGGAATCAATCAGATTGCACAGGAAGGTGCGATTCAGATTTTCCAAGAGTACAATACCGGAATGGAAGAAATCATCGTAGGCGTTGTTGGGGTACTTCAGTTTGATGTATTAAAATATCGTCTGGAAAAGGAATACAACGTGGATATCAAATTGGAACCACTTCCATACGAACATATTCGCTGGATTGAAAACGAAGATATTAATCTGGATAAATTAGTCGGAACTTCTGACATGAAGAAGATTAAAGACTTAAAAGACAGACCACTCTTGTTGTTTGTTAACAGTTGGAGTGTACGAATGACTTTGGAGAGAAACGAAGGATTAATTTTATCCGAATTTGGCCGTTCTTAAACTAGTGAAAGTTTCTATTTGCAAACAGTTGTAAATTTGCTATAATAAGAGAAGTAGTAAACCAAACTAGGAGGTTTTGAGTTATGGGAAAAGAAGTAAGTAATGATTATACAATACAATTAGAGAATAATCGCGGAGAGATTATTATTGCGGACGAAGTCATTGCCGTGATTACAGGCTTGGCTGCGATGGAAGTAGATGGTGTTGCTTCTTTGGCCGGCAATGCAACAAGAGAGTTAATCAGTAAGATTGGCATCAAAACATTGTCAAAAGGAGTAAAGGTTGACGTGTTAGAAGATGTAGTAACGATTGATGCTGCATTAAATTTGAAATATGGATTCAATATTAAAACAGTTTCTGAAAAGGTTCAGGAAAAGGTAAAGGTTGCAGTCGAAAACATGACAGGACTTAAAGTTGCTGACGTGAATATTCGTGTTGCAGGAATTGAAGTAAATTCATAAGGGAAAAGCAAAAGGAATCTCGTTGAGGTTCCTTTTTGCTTTATAGGAAACTTTGTTTCCATAAAAGCAAAACGCTCCGCGCGGATGCGCACTCCGGCGTATGTGGAAGATGTCGCAGGCGACCGCCGGAGGCGCAAGAGTCTGTCAAGACAGACTCTTTGTTTATAAATATGCATAATTCATTGCCAAGTCTTCCACATTTGTAGTATAATACAAGGAAGTATGAAACTAAATGCATAACTTAAGGAGAAGGGAAAAATGAGTAGAACAGAGCTTAGAGAACATATTTTCAGAATGTTATTCCGTATTGAGTTTAATAGTGCTGAGGAAATGAAGGAACAGGAAGGTTTCTATTTCGATGAACTCGAAGAGGCTACAGGAAAAGACCAAGAGTATATTTTAGATAAATACAGAGCGATCGTGGAGAAAAAAGAAGAGATTGATACGCTTTTAAATGAGGTTTCCGAAGGATGGAAGACAACACGTATGAATCGTGTGGACTTAACCATTATGAGACTGGCTGTATATGAAATTAAATGGGATGAGGATGTTCCAACCGGTGTTGCCATTAACGAGGCAGTGGAACTGGCTAAAAAATACAGTAGTGATGATGGTCCGTCTTTCGTAAATGGTATTTTAGCAAAGGTTGTAAAGTAGGGCAAATTTATGCGTAATGTATATTCAGTAAAACAGGTGAATGCATATATCAAGAATATGTTTACACAGGATTTCATGCTGAATCGTATTTATATCAAGGGTGAGGTTTCTAACTGTAAATATCACACATCAGGACACATTTATTTTTCTTTGAAGGATGAGTCCGGTTCTGTTGCGTGTATCATGTTTGCAGGACAGCGAAGTGGTCTGACTTTTAAAATGCAGGACGGCCAACAGGTCATTGTGCTTGGAAGTGTCACTACTTACGAGCGAGATGGCAAATATCAGCTCTATGCCAAAGAGATTATTTTGGACGGTGCGGGCCTGTTATATGAGAAATTTGAGGCCTTGAAAAAAGAGCTTGGTGAAATGGGGATGTTCGCACCGGAGTATAAGCAGCCGATTCCAAAGTTAGCAAAGAAGATTGGAATTGTAACTGCACCTACGGGGGCAGCCATTCGTGATATTATGAATATTTCAGCCCGTAGGAATCCTTATGTGCAGTTGATTTTATATCCAGCACTGGTACAGGGAGATGGCGCAGCGGCTAGTATCGTCAAGGGTATCGAAATGTTGGATAAGCATGGTGTGGATGTGATTATTGTTGGACGTGGAGGTGGCTCCATTGAGGACTTATGGGCCTTCAATGAGGAACCGGTTGCGAGAGCAATTTTTAATTGTAGAACACCGATTATTTCAGCAGTAGGACATGAAACAGATACGACCATTGCGGATTATGTGGCAGATATGCGAGCACCTACGCCTTCAGCGGCGGCAGAGCTGGCAGTGTTTGAGTATCAGGCGCTTGAAACCTATATGGAAGAGCTGCACTTGAAACTGAAGAGAGCACTTTACCAGAAGCTGCAGATGGAACGCATGAAGCTGGAGCGCTATCGTATTAAGATGAATTATCTGCATCCTAAAATGAAACTGCGAGAAAAGCAGCAAAGAAGTGTGGAAATTGAGCAGAAGCTTCGTAATATAATGGAGAAAAAGCTGAATCTTGCTAAGCAAAGGCTTGCAATTCAGATTGAACGAATGAAAGGTGCATCACCTTTAGCTAAGTTAAACCAAGGCTTTTCTTATGTGTCATCTGAGGAAGGCAATGTGGTAAAAAGTATCGAGCAGGTTCAGCCTAAGGATAGACTGACAATCTATATGACAGATGGTATTGTGAAGGCAAAAGTCGAAGATACTATAAAGGAGGATTACAGTGACAGAGCAATCATTGGAAACAGTATTTGAACAATTGGATGAGATTGTAGGAAAATTAGAAGGGGAAAATGTGTCCTTAGAAGAATCATTCCAGTTATATCATAAAGGGGTAGATTTATTAAAAGTCTGCAATGAAAAGATTGATACAATTGAGAAGAAAATGTTGATTTTAGATGAAAATGGAGAGCAACATGAGTTTTAAAGTAGAGCAAGGCAAAAAGGTAGAAGCAATCGAAACCATTCTGAAGAAATATCTTCCAAAGCAGGAAGGATACCAAAAGGTAATCATGGAGGCCATGGATTACAGCGTTATGGCGGGCGGAAAGAGACTTCGCCCGATGCTCATGCTGGAAACATTTCATTTGTTTGGCGGTAAAGGTGATATTATTGAGCCTTTTATGGCTGCAATCGAAATGATTCATACATATTCCCTGGTGCATGACGACCTTCCGGCGATGGATAATGATGACTATCGTCGAGGCAGAAAGACCACACATGTGGTATACGGGGAAGGCATGGGAATACTTGCCGGAGATGCACTTTTAAACTTTGCATTTGAAACGTCGGCAAAAGCATTTTCCATGTATCCGACAAAAGCATTGGAGATTGGAAAAGCACTTCAAGTACTTGCCGGGAAAGCCGGAATTTATGGCATGATTGGCGGACAGGTTGTGGATGTAGAGAGCGCAGGTAATGCGGTTTCCAAAGAAGTGTTAGATTTTATTTATAAATTAAAGACAAGTGCTTTGATTGAAAGCTCCATGATGATAGGAGCAATCCTTGCGGGTGCTGATGATGAGGCAGTCAAAGATATAGAGACCATCGCGAAAAATGTGGGTATTGCATTTCAGATTCAGGATGACATCTTGGATGTTACCAGCACGGCAGAGGTGCTTGGAAAACCGATTTTGAGTGATGAGAAAAATGAAAAAACAACGTATGTGACATTAGTTGGACTGGAAAAGGCGAAGGAATATGTAGAGAAAATATCATTGGAAGCAATTGATTTATTGCATCGTTTTGAAACCAATGATTTGTTCTTGGAGGAGCTTTTAAAATCACTGATTCACAGAGAAAAATAAAGGGGTGCTCTTATGATATTGGAGCGAATTCAGAAAGCGAATGACATAAAGAAACTAAACTGGGCTGAGTTGGACGTATTGGCGGCAGAAATTCGCCAGTTTTTAGTGGAAAATATTAGCAAAACAGGCGGGCATCTGGCTTCCAATCTGGGAGTTGTAGAGCTTACCATGGCAATGCATTTGGCATTTTCTTTGCCAAAGGATAAGATGATTTGGGATGTGGGACATCAGTCCTATACTCATAAGATTTTGACCGGACGCAAGGATGGGTTTAAACACTTAAGACAGTTTGGTGGCATGAGTGGATTCCCAAAGAGAAAAGAGAGTAACTGCGACGCCTTTGATACAGGACATAGCTCCACCTCCATTTCAGCAGGCTTAGGATATGTGGAAGCACGAGAGATTTTGGGAGAAGATTACCGCGTCGTATCGGTCATCGGAGATGGCTCTTTGACAGGCGGTATGGCGTATGAGGCGCTGAATAATGCGTCTCATTTAAAGAGTAATTATATTATTGTGTTAAATGACAATAACATGTCCATTTCGGAAAATGTGGGCGGAATGCATATGTATCTGGATGGTCTTCGGACTACCGATTTTTATAACAATATGAAAAAAGGTGTTACAAATGCCTTGAATAAGATACCGGGTGTAGGTTCACGTCTGGTAAATAATATACGCAAGACAAAGAACAGTATAAAACAGCTTTTCGTGCCAGGAATGTTATTTGAGGATATGGGAATTACCTATCTTGGCCCTGTAGATGGTCATGATGTAAAGAAATTATATCGTACCTTTAAAGAAGCACAGAAAATGGATAATGCCGTTTTGGTGCATGTTTTAACCGAGAAGGGAAAAGGATATGCACCGGCAGAGTTGAATCCATCTAAATTCCATGGTATTTCGCCATTTGATTTAGAAACAGGGAATGTCTTAGACAAGAAGACAAAAGACACATATACAGATGCATTCTCTCAAATCATGTGTGATTTGGGGGAGAAGGAACCGAAGCTTGTTGCAATTACCGCAGCTATGAAAGATGGCACAGGTTTGTCTAAGTTCCAAGAAAAATTTCCGGAACGATTTTTTGATGTGGGCATCGCAGAGCAGCATGCCGTTACATTTGCAGCCGGCTTGGCGGCGGCAGGGCTGAGACCTGTAGTAGCGGTTTATTCTGCATTTTTGCAGCGGGGATATGACCAGATCGTACATGATGTATGTATGCAGAAGTTGCCGGTTATCTTTGCCATAGATAGAGCAGGGCTAGTAGGAAGTGACGGCGAAACTCATCAGGGAGCTTACGACATCGCATACTTGAATCACATTCCGAACATGACCATTTTGGCACCGAAGAATCGATTAGAATTTGCCAAAATGATGGAATGGGCAGTAGGACATGACGGTCCTGTTGCTATCCGCTATCCAAGAGGAAATGTTTATGAAGGTTTAGAAGAATATAGACAGCCGGTTGCATGTGGAAGAAGCGAAGTCATTTACAAGGAATCTGACATTGCTATTCTTTCTGTTGGCCATATGATGGAGGTCGCGGAAGTTGTATGGGAGACTCTAAAAGAAAAAGGTTATAACTGTAGTTTAATTAATAGCCGTTTCGTGAAACCAATGGATACTGATATTTTACATGAGTTGGCACAGGAGCATAAGCTGTTTGTTACCATTGAAGATGCGGCTATTTCCGGTGGTTATGGCGCAGGTGTTGTGAAATATTTAGCAGAGCAAAAATTGGATGTAGATGTAATTGTAAATGGTATTCCGGATGCCTACATCGAGCATGGAAATATTGGATTACTTCGCAAGACGATTCATTTAGATGCGGATTCCATTGTAAACAAAGTGGAATTTGCTCATGCAACAATGAGAAAATAGGAGAACACATGAAGGAACGTTTAGACGTATTATTAGTAAAAAGAAATCTGGCAGAATCCAGAGAAAAGGCAAAAGCAATTATCATGTCCGGAAATGTATTTGTGGAGGGACAGAGAGAAGATAAAGCAGGCAGCACATTTTCGGAGGAAGTCCATATCGAGGTGAAAGGAAACAAACTTCCGTATGTCAGCCGTGGTGGATTGAAACTGGAAAAGGCAATTGCAAACTTTGACGTAGAATTGCAGGATATGGTTTGTACCGACGTGGGTTCTTCTACCGGTGGATTTACAGACTGTATGCTGCAAAATGGTGCAAGAAAGGTCTTTGCCATTGACGTGGGAACCAATCAGCTTGCTTGGAAGTTAAGACAGGACGAACGTGTCGTATGTATGGAAAAGACAAACATTCGTTATGTGACACCGGAGGATTTGGGTGAAGCAATCGATTTTTCATCCATTGATGTTTCCTTTATTTCGCTTACAAAGGTGCTTATGCCAATCAGAAATTATTTAAAAGAAAAAGGACAAATTGTGGCACTTATCAAACCGCAGTTTGAAGCAGGGCGCGAAAAGGTTGGTAAAAAGGGTGTTGTACGAGAAAAGAGTACCCATTATGAGGTCATAGAAATGGTACTGTCATATGCTGTTTCTATCGGTTTTAAGGTGCTCGATTTGGATTTTTCCCCAATTAAGGGACCGGAAGGAAATATTGAATATTTGGCGCATTTACAAAAGGTAGAGGAAGTTAAAAACCTTGCGGATGTGGCAATTGATTGGAAACAGGTTGTGGAGAATGCATTTGAAACGCTTGCAAAATAGGAGTGTTATGAGGCATGAAAAGATTTTATATTATTACAAATCGAACAAAAGATAAGGATTTAGAGGTTACAAAGCGTATCAAGGCGTATATTGAAACCAAAGGCGGTGTGTGTTTTCTGGCAGAGGAATATACATATATGCCGGAGGAAATTGATTGCATTCTTGTGCTTGGCGGTGATGGTACACTGATTCGAGCTGCAAGAGAATTGCCTTCTAGCGATGTACCAATGCTTGGGATTAACATGGGTACACTGGGATATCTCACGGAAGTAGAAGTGAGCGATATGGAAAAGAGCATTGACCAACTGATGGAGGGAAACTCCTATGTGGAAAAAAGAATGCTGCTTCATGGAAGTGTACAAGGCAAGGACGAAAGTTTGGCTCTCAACGATATTGTTCTGACCCGTTCCGGCAATGTACGAGTGATGCAATTTCATGTCTACGTCAACGGGGAACTATTAAACACCTATCGGGCAGATGGTGTCATTGTTTCCACGCCGACTGGTTCCACTGCCTATAATCTGTCTGCTGGTGGGCCGGTTGTGGCACCGACAGCATCCTTGATTGTTATTACACCGATTTGCTCTCATGCACTCAATACAAGCTCTATTGTTCTTTCAGCAGAAGATGAGATTGTGCTGGAAGTTGGCGTGGGACGTGATGGAAGTGAAGAAGAGGCGGTTGTTTCTTTTGACGGTGAAAAAGATGTTATCGTTTGTACCGGTGACAAGATTCAGATAAGAAAAGCAGAAGCGACTGCTAAGCTATTAAAATTAAGTAAAATTAGTTTCTTGGAGATTATGAGAAGGAAGATGAAAGGGAACTAGCCATGAAAGTAAACAGACATGTAAAAATCGTAGAGTTGGTTAATAAATATGATATCGAAACTCAGGAGGAATTGGCAGACCGTTTGCGTGACGAAGGATTTCAGATTACCCAGGCTACCGTTTCAAGAGATATTCGTGACTTGAAATTGACCAAGGTTGCAACAGATGACGGACGCCAGAAATATGTGGTTTTGAAGGCTACGGAAAATGCGCTTCGAGACAAATATATTCGCATCTTAAAGGATGGTTTTGTTTCTATAGATATGGCAATGAACATTTTGGTGATTAAGACTGTATCTGGAATGGCCATGGCTGTTGCTGCTGCAATTGATGAAATGAGATGGAACGAAGTGGTGGGCTGTATCGCAGGCGATGATACGATTATGTGCGTTGTTCGCACGATTGAAGACACGGCTGTTGTTATGGAAAAGATTCGTAAAATTGTTTTGTGATGCAATAAAATATGCGTAAGGGTTGGCAAGAAAGACACTATATAAACACGTCAAAAGAGAGTTGAAAAAAATATGCTGCACAATTTGTATGTAAAAAATCTCGCCTTAATTGATGAGATAGAGGTGGAATTTAAGGAAGGACTTAACATTTTAACAGGTGAAACCGGAGCCGGGAAATCCATTATTCTCGGCTCTATTAATCTTGCCTTGGGTGGCAGATATTCATCGGATATACTTCGAAATGAAGAGGAACCGGGATATGTGGAGCTGACCTTTTTCGTTGAGGATAAAGTACAAACAGAATTGTTAAAGGCGTTGGATGTTTATCCGGAAGAAGGAATGGTAACACTCAGTCGTAAAATGATTGGAAAACGTAGTGTGAGTAAAATTAATGGCGAAACTGTTTCCATTTCACAATTAAAGGAAGTTGCAGAAATCTTAATTGATATTCACGGACAGCATGAACACCAGTCCCTTTTATATAAGAAAAATCATTTGTTAATATTAGATGAATTTGCAAAGAATACCATAAAAGATGTAAAATCACAGGTTGCAGAGGCATATCAATGTTATAAAAAATATAAAGAAGAACTTCAGGCAGCGAATCTGGATGAAAAAGAACGCAACAAAGAACTGAGTTTTCTTGCATTTGAAATTAACGAAATCAGGGATGCGAATTTAAAAGAGCATGAAGATGAGGAACTGGAAGAGCAATATCGTCGCATGGTCAATGGCAAAAAAATAACTGCCAATTTAGAAGAAGCGCACGGTTATACGGCAAGTTCAAATCATAATGCCAGTGATGCTTTGAGTCGTGCAATTTACTGTTTGCAGGACGCGGCACGTTATGATGAAAAAGCAAATGAGTTATATGCTCAGTTATCGGAGGTGGACAGTTTATTAAACGATTTTAACCGCGAACTGTCTGATTACAGTTCGTCATTTGAATTTTCTGAAGAAGATTTTTATGAAGTTGAAAAGCGTTTGAATGAGATTAATCATTTGAAATCAAAATATGGAAATACTATCCAGGAGATTCTTACATATTGCGAGGAAAAAGAAGAAACACTAAGAAAGCTACAAGATTATGATTCTTATTTGGAAAAATTACGTAGAAATCTAGCAGATGCAGAAGAGAAAGTAAACTCGTTGTCGCGCGGGCTTTCCAAAATGCGTCAAGAAGCGTCGAAAGAATTAACTAAAGCAATTAGAGATGGGCTTTCGGATTTGAATTTCTTAGATGTGAAGTTTGAAATGGTCTTTACAACATTAGACCACTATACATCGGCTGGAACAGATGAAGTGGAATTTATGATATCCATGAACCCTGGTGAACCGGTTCGTTCACTTGGAGACGTTGCTTCCGGCGGAGAGTTATCCAGAATTATGCTTGCCATTAAGACTGTAATGGCAGAAAAAGATAGAATAGAGACATTGATTTTTGATGAAATTGATGTAGGAATCAGTGGCCGTACTGCACAGAAGGTATCAGAAAAAATGGCTGTGATAGGAAGAAATCATCAAGTAATCTGCATCACCCATTTGGCTCAAATCGCAGCAATGGCAGATGCACATTTTGCAATTGAAAAGAAGGTCACAGACGGAAAAACAAGGACAAGCATTTCTCTTTTAAATAAAGAGGAAGAAATTGATGAACTTGCCAGAATTTTAGGTGGCGCAGAAATTACCGAAAAAGTGAGAGAAAGCGCAGCTGAGATGAAGGAATTGGCAAAGAGTACAAAATAACACCAGATTTAAAAGGTGAATAATCCACATAATAAAGCAGACACTTAAAAGAGGATGTCTGCTTTTTTTTGCGAACTTCTATTTAAAGTGCCTCAATTTAATAAGGAGGTTGTGGAATGCGAAGATGGTGGTATAGA
>JAZSDK010000162.1:0-17611 GCA_045531155.1 Faecalimonas sp.
AACTTGCAAAGGAATTTGCAATACATGTGGTCAAAACCTAAATAAGGGAACTTGTAACTGCGAAGATACAAGTCTTGACCCTAGAATGTCAGTTATCCGCGATGTGTTTAAGAATTTTAAGGAGGTGTAACCTATGTCAATTTGTCCAAAGAATAAATCTTCTAAAGCTAGAAGAGATAAAAGAAGAGCAAACTGGAAAATGAGTGCTCCAAACTTAGTGAAATGTAGCAAATGTGGTGAATTAATGATGCCACACAGAGTTTGCAAAGCTTGCGGATCTTACAACAAAAAAGAAATCGTAGCTGTAGATTAATTAGGAATTAGTTAAAAAGGCGTAAAAGTGAAAGCTTTTACGTCCTTTTTTTTCGATTTATATTGATTTTTGTGGCAATGTTTAGTAAAATTACGTTAATGTCAGGAGGAATAGTTATGTCAGAAATTACGAGAGTAGCAGTCGATGCTATGGGAGGAGACAATGCTCCGGGCGAAATAGTGAAAGGTGCAGTAGATGCCGTTAATTCACGTGGCGACATTAAAGTACTTTTAGTAGGCCAGGAAGAAGTTGTAAAAAAAGAACTTGCTCAGTATACATATAGTAAAGAGCAAATCGAGGTGATTCATGCATCTGAAGTAATTAAAACAGCAGAACCACCGGTTATGGCGATTCGCAGAAAAAAAGATTCGTCCATTGTTGTTGCAATGAACCTGGTAAAACGAGGAGAGGCAGATGCTTTTGTTTCAGCAGGAAGCTCTGGTGCAATTCTCGTTGGAGGTCAATTAATTGTTGGGCGTATTAAAGGGATTGAAAGACCACCATTAGCTCCACTCATTCCTACAGCAAATGGAGTATCTTTACTCATTGATTGTGGTGCAAATGTGGATGCAAGATCTTCTCATCTGGTACAATTTGCTAAAATAGGTTCTATTTACATGGAAAATGTAGTTGGAATTAAAAATCCAAAAGTGGCAATTGTAAATATTGGTGCAGAAGAAGAAAAAGGAAATGCACTTGTAAAAGAAACATTTCCACTGTTAAAGGAATGTGAGGATATCAATTTCATCGGAAGCATTGAAGCACGTGATATCCCACAAGGGTTGGCAGATGTAATTGTTTGTGAAGCATTTGTCGGCAATGTCATTTTAAAACTTTATGAAGGGCTCGCAGGTGTTCTGATAAAAAAAATCAAGGGCGGATTAATGTCAACATTAAAAAGTAAAATTGGTGCTGCTTTAGCTCTGCCAGCACTGAAGAACACGTTAAAGAGTTTCGACACAAGTGAGCATGGCGGGGCACCGTTATTAGGACTTAACGGCCTTGTTGTGAAGACACACGGTAGTTCAAAAGCAACTGAGGTGTCTAATTCTATTATTCAATGTGTTACGTTCAAGGAACAAAAAATAAACGATAAAATTCGTGAACGTATCCAAGTAAATGAATAAAATCCAAAAAAAGGGAGAAGAAAAATGGAATTTGAAAGATTAAAAGAGATTATTGTTGACGTATTAAATGTAGGAGAAGAAGATGTAAAAATGGAAAGCACTTTCGTTGATGATTTGGGTGCTGATTCATTAGACATTTTCCAAATTATTATGGGAATCGAGGAAGCATTTGATATTGAAATCGAAAATGAAGACGCTGAAAAGATAGTTACAGTTGGAGATGCGGTTGAACAAATCAAAAATGCAGTAAATTAATTATATTTCGAAAAAGCCCAAAAGGGCTTTTTCGCTTGTAAAGAGTTTAAGCGAGGATTATATGCAAGAAAGATTAAAAGAATTACAAAACAAAATAGGTTATCGTTTTCGCGACGAGGAACTGCTCATTTCTGCTTTGATGCACAGCTCTTATACAAATGAAAAACATATCCCAAAGCATAAATGCAATGAACGCTTGGAATTTTTGGGCGATGCAGTTTTGGAATTGATTTCCAGTGAGTTTTTATTTTTTGCGAACAGAAAGACTCCAGAAGGGGAATTGACAAGAATGCGCGCAAGTATGGTCTGTGAGCCGTCCTTGGCGTTTTGCGCAAGAGAAATCGAGCTGGGTGAGTATTTATTACTTGGAAAAGGTGAGGAAGTCACAGGAGGCAGAAAAAGAGACTCTGTCACATCAGATGCTTTAGAAGCATTGATCGGTGCGATATATTTAGATGGTGGTTTTGCTAATGCAAAAGAGTTTATCAAAAATTTTGTGTTAAATGATTTAGAGAATAAGAAGCTCTTTTATGATAGCAAGACTATCCTTCAGGAGATGGTACAAGGAGCACATGGCAAGCAAGTTTTGTATAAGCTTGTAAAAGAAGAAGGTCCTGACCATAACAAATCATTTACCGTGGAAGCATATATCGGAGATTTGTTATACGGCGAAGGAACAGGAAGAACAAAGAAGGCAGCGGAGCAAGAGGCTGCTTATCATGCAATTTTAAAATTTCGCAAGGAAAACAAAGAGTAGGTGTAGGATGTATTTAAAAAGTATTGAAGTACAAGGGTTCAAATCATTTGCAAATAAAATCGTGTTTGATTTTCATAACGGGATTACGGGCATTGTTGGACCAAACGGTAGTGGTAAGAGTAATGTAGCTGATGCAGTACGTTGGGTGCTCGGTGAACAGCGTGTAAAACAACTTCGTGGTGGTAACATGCAGGATGTTATCTTCTCTGGAACAGAAATGAGAAAACCGCTGAGTTACGCAACGGTGTCTATTACTATGGATAATGCTGACCATCATTTGCCAATCGATTACAACGAAGTTACGATTACGAGAAAACTGTATCGTTCTGGGGAAAGTGAATATCTTATCAACGGAAGCGTTTGTCGTCTAAAAGACATTAACGAAATGTTATATGATACAGGTATCGGTAAAGAAGGCTATTCCATCATTGGACAAGGTCAGATTGATAAAATTCTAAGTGGTAAGCCAGAAGAAAGACGTGAACTTTTTGATGAGGCGGCAGGTATCGTTAAATTTAAGAGACGCAAAAATATGTCTGTGAAAAAACTGGAAGAGGAACGCCAAAATCTTGTTCGTGTAACTGACATTTTATCAGAACTCGAAAAGCAGATAGGACCATTACAGAAACAGTCTGAAACTGCGAAAGAGTATTTAAAGAAAAAAGAATCATTAAAGAGATATGATATTAATATGTTCCTGCTTGAAACCTCTCGTTTAAAAGCAGAGATTGCATCTCTTGATGAGAAAATCAAGATTACTCAGGATGAATTAGATGCGGCAACTGCACAATATGAAAATACAAAGGTAGAATATGAAGCCATTGAAGTTCAAACGGATGAAATTGATGCATCCTTAGAGACTGCAAAACGTCAATTAAATGAAACTACCCTGCTAAAGCAACAACTAGAGGGCCAAATTGAACTATTAAAAGAACAGATTAACACAGCAAGAATGAATGATGAGCACTTGGCTCAACGTTCGGTTGCAATTGTTGCAGAATTAGAAGAAAGACAACAGCAATTAGAAGTCCTTTCTAGTGAGAAGTCAGAATTAGAAGCACAGATTGCAGAGAAAAATGCTGAGCAAATGAAGGTTCAGGAAAAACTCTTACGTACACAGACACGTATTGCAGAACTGGCAGGTGCTGTAGAAGATGGAAAGAACAATTTGATTGAGCTTTTGAATAATCGTTCTTTGACAAAAGCAAATATTCAGAAATTTGATACCATGCTGGAACAAATCCAGGTTCGTAAGGCGGAATTGAATCAGAGATTGATTGCTGCTGAGAGTGAAGCTGTCGAACAGGATGAGTTTATCAAAAAATATGAGGATGAACTTGAGGAAATATCATCAACTATTATTGAATATGTGGATGAAAATAAAAAATATGAAGCTGAGATTGAACGATTACAGGCAGAAATTAGTAAAAAGACAGAAGAGTACCGTGTTTCTGAAGTTTCATATCATAGAGAAGAATCCCGCTTGGAATCCTTGAAGAACCTTACAGAACGTTACGATGGATATGGAAACAGTATCCGTAAAGTCATGGAAAGACGCGAACAGGAAAAGGGAATACTTGGTGTTGTTGCGGATATTATCAAGGTTGACAAGGCCTATGAAATCGCAATTGAAACAGCCCTTGGCGGAAGCATTCAAAATATTGTAACGGATAGCGAAGATACCGCGAAACGTATGATTCAATACTTAAAGCAGAACAAATTTGGACGAGCAACCTTCTTGCCGCTTACAAGCATTAATGGAAGCAATTCATTAAAACAAAGCGATGCTTTGAAAGAAAAAGGTGTAGTGGGTGTTGCAAGTTCTTTGGTTCATGTGGATACAAAATACGAAAAGCTTGCAGAAAATCTGCTTGGTCGTACCATCGTTGTGAAACATATTGATGATGGTATTGCGCTTGCAAAGAAATACAAACAGTCACTTCGTATTGTTACTGTTGAAGGTGAGCTGATTAATCCAGGCGGAGCTATGACTGGTGGTGCGTTTAAAAATTCAAGCAATCTGCTCAGCAGAAGACGTGAAATTGAGGAAATCGAAAAGAAAGTAGCACTTCTGAAGAAAGAAATGCAAGAGATGGAACGAACTTTAGAGGCTTGCAAAGAAGAACGTACATCATACTATGCAAAAATTGAAGAGTTGAAAGCAGAGCTTCAAAAGGCATACGTTGTTCAAAATACGGCAAAAATGAATATGGATCAAGTGTCAGCAAAAAAAGCTGACGCAAAAGCACTTGTAAAACAAATTCAGCGAGAAGGCGAGGATTTAGACTTACAAGTTGCAGAGATTAAAGATAATCATGAATCCATTTTGGTCGAATTAGAATATTCTGAGAAATTTGAGCAAGAATTAAATACAAGTTCAGAAGCAAATCAGAAGGAACTGGAAGAGGCCAGAGAACTGGAAAGCAAACAGTTACAGGAAGTTGAAGCGGCACATTTATCGTACGCTTCTTACGAACAAAAACTTGCATTTATGGTTGAAAATGAAGACCGTATCAAAGAAGAAGTAGAAAAATATAAAGAAGAGCTTTCTGGATTGGATGCAAGTAAGGGTGATGCATCAGAAGAAATCCGTAAAAAAGAAGAACAGATTATTGAGATTCGTCAAACGATAGAAAATTCTAAAGAATTATTTACAGAGATTGAAGCTGAAATTCAAAAGTTTGTTTCTAAGAAGGAAGAACTTAACAAAATGCATAAGGAATTCCTTGCAAAACGTGAAGATTTATCAAAACACATGGCTGAGCTTGATAAAGAATTGTTCCGTTTGAACAGCAGACGAGAAGGCTATGAAGAAGCTTCTGAAAAGCAAATCAATTATATGTGGGAAGAATATGAACTCACATATAGCAGTGCAATGGAACTGCGTGATGAAGATTTGACAGACCTTGCATTTATGAAGAAAGAAATACAAAGACTCAAAAACGAAATCAAAGCTCTTGGTTCTGTCAACGTAAATGCCATTGAAGATTATAAGAATGTGTCTGAACGTTATGAGTTCATGAAGACCCAGCATGATGACTTGATTGAGGCAGAAGCAACACTGATTCAGATTATTGAAGAATTGGATGCTGCTATGCGTAAACAGTTCAGAGAAAGCTTTGAAGAGATTAATAAAGAGTTTGATAAAGTATTCAAGCAATTATTTGGTGGCGGAACGGGAACGCTGGAGCTTATTGAGGATGAAGATATTCTGGAAGCAGGCATTCGAATTATCGCACAACCACCAGGAAAGAAACTGCAGAACATGATGCAATTATCCGGTGGTGAAAAAGCACTCACAGCAATTTCCTTGCTGTTTGCAATTCAAAACTTGAAACCATCTCCGTTCTGTCTGCTTGACGAAATTGAAGCTGCTCTTGATGATTCAAACGTTGACCGATTTGCAAAATATTTACATAAACTGACAAAACATACACAGTTTATCGTAATTACACACCGTAAGGGTACCATGACAGCGGCAGACCGCTTGTATGGTATTACCATGCAGGAAAAGGGCGTATCTGCACTTGTTTCTGTAGACTTATTAGAACATGAACTAGATGATTAGGAGGCTTTATGTCAGAGGAAAAGAAAGGCCTATGGGGGCGTCTTGTATCGGGCTTATCAAAAACCAGAGATAACATTGTCTCAGGCATTGACAGCATTTTTCATGGATTTTCAAATATTGATGATGATTTCTACGAGGAATTGGAAGAAATCTTAATCATGGGTGATTTGGGCGTTCATGCAACTATGGACATTATTGAAGATTTGAAAGAGAAAGTGAAAAAGAATCATATTAAGGAGCCAGTTGATTGCAAACAATTTTTAATCGAGAGCATCAAAGAACAAATGGATGTAGGCGAGGCTGCATATGAATTTGAGCATCAAACATCTGTTGTATTAGTGATAGGCGTGAACGGTGTTGGCAAGACTACAACCATAGGAAAATTGGCAGGAAAACTTCGCGCACAAGGAAAGAAGGTTGTACTTGCTGCAGCCGATACCTTTCGTGCAGCGGCTGGAGAGCAGTTAAAAGAATGGGCTCATCGTGCAGAAGCTGATTTGATTGGTGGACAGGAGGGGGCAGATCCTGCCGCAGTTGTCTATGATGCGGTAGCAGCTGCAAAATCCAGAAAGGCGGATGTACTCTTAGTAGATACAGCCGGAAGGCTTCACAACAAGAAAAACTTGATGGAAGAGCTTCGTAAAATCAATCGTGTGCTAGAACGGGAATATCCGGAGGCGCACCGTGAGACTTTGATTGTATTAGATGGCACAACAGGACAAAATGCGTTGGCTCAGGCCAAGGAATTTAAAGATGTAACAGATATCAGTGGCATTGTCCTAACAAAAATGGACGGAACAGCCAAAGGCGGTATTGCAGTTGCAATTCAGGCGGAACTTGGCATTCCGGTAAAATATATCGGTGTAGGTGAAAGCATCGATGATTTGCAAAAATTTAATTCAGACGATTTTGTAAACGCCTTGTTTACAACGGAAGAATAATTGGAGGAATATATGTTAAGCTTAGACAAATTTGAATTGGCTAGTGAAGTGGTAAAGAAGGTCACAAAGCCAACAAAATTAGTATACAGTGAATATTTGAGCGACCAGACCGGTGGGAAAGTATTTTTAAAACCGGAAAATATGCAGCATACAGGCGCATATAAGCTTCGTGGTGCTTATTATAAGATTAGCACCTTGACAGAAGAAGAACGCGCAAAAGGTATTATTACGGCTTCTGCGGGCAATCATGCTCAGGGAGTTGCTTATGCAGCAAAGGAATTTGGCTGTAAAGCAACAATTGTAATGCCTACGGTAACTCCGCTTATCAAAGTGAACCGTACCAAGGCTTATGGAGCAGAGGTGATTCTTCACGGTGATGTGTATGATGATGCATGTGAAAAGGCAAAACAGCTTGCGGAAGAAACAGGATGTACTTTTGTACATCCATTTGATGACGAAGACGTAATTACCGGTCAGGGAACCATTACCATGGAAATCATCCAGGAACTCCCGACGGTAGACTACATATTTGCACCAGTTGGTGGCGGTGGTCTTATCAGTGGTGTGGCAACACTTGCAAAAATGTTAAATCCAAAAATCAAAGTGATTGGTGTGGAACCGATTGAGGCAGCAAGTATGTCGGCATCTTTGGAAGCTGGTGAAGTGGTTACACTTGATAACGCAAATACCATTGCAGATGGTACTGCAGTAAAAACAGTTGGTGCAAATGCATTACAATATGTAAAAGAAAATGTGGATATGATGCTTACTGTTGAAGATGATGAGCTTATCGGCGCTTTTCTTGACATGGTGGAAAATCATAAGATGGTTGTGGAAAACTCTGGACTACTCACCGTAGCAGCGTTGAAACAGTTAGACTTAAGAGGAAAGAAAGTAGTTGCAATCTTAAGCGGTGGCAACATGGATGTGATTACCATGTCCTCAATCGTACAGCATGGATTGATTCAGAGAGACAGAATCTTCTCGGTATCTGTTTTGCTTCCGGATAAACCGGGTGAATTGGTTCGTGTAGCGGACACAATTGCAAAAGCACAGGGTAACGTTATCAAACTGGAACATAACCAGTTCGTAAGTACGAACCGTAATGCTGCTGTGGAGCTTCGTATTACGCTGGAATCCTTTGGTACAGAACACAAGAGAGAGATTCTAAAAGCGTTGGAAGATAACGGATATAAGCCAAAGAGTATAAGTGCGAAGTTATATTAATGAAATAGTATTTAACTACGGTGTGTAATACGAATGTACTTTTCGCACCGTAGTTTTTAAATTTAGGGGGAAATATGGAATTTAGAAAACCAATAAAAGGGGAAATCTACAAACATTTTAAAGGAAATCTATATGAAGTGCTTGCAATTGCAAAGCATACCGAAACAATGGAAGAAATGGTAGTCTACAAAGAAGTTGATGGGGAAGTAACCTATGCAAGACCACTAGAAATGTTTGTAAGTAAAGTAGATAAGGAAAAGTATCCGGATGTTCTTCAAACCTATCGATTTGAACTACAAGATAAAAAAACGAAACTTTCAATTATGGACTTCTTGGATTTATCCACAACAACCGAAAAGATTCAATATCTTGAAAGTAGAAAAGAAGATATAACAGAAGAATTTATTGGATTTGTAGCACAGTGCCTTGAATTTGTTGAGAATGATGGGACTTTGGAAGACAGATATCATGCGTTGGTGAAATATTTGAGAACTGTCGAACGATATGAGATTAGAAGATAGGATTGTTAGCATTGAAAAATAATCAAAGATGTGTTAAAGTAAACCGATAAGTTAGAATATAAAAGTACAGATTTGGGAGGGAACCAAAATGGATAAGATTAAAATGACAACACCTTTAGTAGAAATGGATGGAGATGAAATGACCAGAATTCTCTGGCAAATGATTAAAGACGAATTATTAACTCCATTTATAGAGTTAAATACAGAATACTACGACTTGGGATTGGAACACAGAAACGAAACAAACGACCAAGTAACTGTGGACTCTGCAAATGCAACAAAGAAATACGGTGTAGCTGTAAAATGTGCAACGATTACGCCAAACGCCGCTCGTATGACAGAGTATGACTTAAAAGAAATGTGGAAAAGTCCAAACGGAACCATCCGTGCAATGTTAGATGGAACGGTTTTCCGTACACCGATTATTGTAAAAGGAATTGAGCCATGTGTGAAGAATTGGAAGAAACCAATCACCATTGCAAGACATGCATATGGTGACGTGTATAAGAATACAGAAATGATTATTCCAGGACCAGGAAAAGTAGAACTTGTTTACACTGCAGAAGATGGAACAGAAACACGTGAAGTGGTTCACAACTATACAAAAGCAGGTATTGCTCAAGGTATGCATAACATCGATGATTCTATCGAAAGCTTTGCAAGAAGCTGCTTTAACTATGCGTTAGATTTAAAACAAGATTTGTGGTTTGCGACAAAGGATACGATTTCTAAGAAATATGATCATACTTTCAAGGATATTTTCCAGGAAATCTTTGATAAAGAGTATGCGGACAGATTTAAAGAAGCTGGTATTACATACTTCTATACTTTGATTGACGATGCGGTGGCTCGTGTAATGAAAGCAGAAGGTGGATTTATCTGGGCATGTAAGAACTATGACGGAGACGTAATGAGTGATATGGTGTCTTCAGCATTTGGTTCCCTTGCTATGATGACATCTGTTCTTGTATCCCCACAAGGTTACTATGAATATGAAGCTGCTCATGGTACGGTTCAACGTCACTACTATAAGCACTTAAAAGGCGAAGAAACATCAACAAACTCCGTTGCAACTATCTTTGCATGGACTGGTGCTCTTCGTAAACGTGGCGAATTAGATGGAAATCAAGAATTGATGAATTTTGCAGATAGATTAGAAAAAGCAACTCTTTCTACTATTGAAAGCGGTAAGATGACAAAAGATTTAGCACTGATTACTTCGTTAGAAAATGTAACCGTGCTTAATTCAGAAGAGTTTATTAAGGAAATTAGAAAGACATTAGAAAACTAGAGGTTAAACGAATTGAGAAAACTGGCTTTAAGTGATGACATTCTATTAAAAATTGAAAAACCAGCCCGATATATTGGAAACGAAGTAAACTCTGTTATGAAGAATAAAGAGGATATTGATGTTCGATTTGCTTTTGTATTTCCAGATGTTTATGAAATTGGCATGTCACATTTGGGTATTCAAATTCTATATGATATGTTAAATCGTCGGGATGATGTGTGGTGCGAACGTGTATATTCGCCATGGACTGATTTGGATAAAATTATGAGAGAGGAAAATATTCCTCTCTTTGCATTGGAATCACAGGATGCAATCAAGGACTTTGATTTTATCGGCATTACCATTCAATATGAAATGTGCTATACCAATATCTTGCAGATTCTCGACCTTGCACAGATACCTATGTTTTCCAAAGAACGTACCGAGGAACATCCAATTGTAATTGGTGGGGGTCCTTGTACCTATAATCCTGAGCCTTTGGCTGATTTCTTTGATATTTTCTACATTGGTGAAGGTGAGACAGAATATTATTGTTTGATGGATCAATACAAAGAATGGAAGGCATCCGGAAAGTCGAGAAAAGAATTCTTGGAAATGGCGGCAGGAATTCCGGGACTTTATGTACCTTCATTCTATGATGTGACATACAATGAAGACGGAACCATTTGCTCTTTTGTGCCAAACAATGAACATGCAAAAGCAATGATTCAAAAACAGATTGTAATGGATGTTTCCAACACTTATTATCCGGAAAAACCGGTTGTTCCGTTTATTAAGGCAACCCAGGATAGAGTGGTACTTGAAATCCAACGTGGCTGTATTCGTGGATGTCGTTTTTGTCAGGCAGGTATGCTATATCGTCCGACCAGAGAACGAGATGTGGAAGTCTTAAAAGACTATGCTTATAAGATGTTAAAGAACACCGGTCATGAGGAGATTTCGCTCAGTTCCCTTAGTTCCAGTGATTACTCACAGCTTCAGGAATTGGTTACATTTTTAATTGAGGAGTTTAAGGGCAAAGGGATTAATATTTCCTTGCCATCCCTTCGAATTGATGCATTTTCGCTTGATGTCATGAGCAAGGTGCAGGATGTGCGAAAGAGTTCTTTGACTTTTGCGCCGGAAGCCGGTTCTCAAAGACTACGTAATGTAATTAACAAAGGACTTACAGAGGAAATCATACTGGAAGGTGCAGGACAGGCTTTTGAAGGTGGATGGACTCGTGTGAAATTATATTTCATGTTGGGGTTACCAACAGAGACAGAAGAAGATATGAAGGCAATTGCACATTTGGCTGAAAAAATTGCAAAACGCTATTATGAGATTCCAAAGGACCAAAGGAATGGGAAATGCCAGATTGTTGCAAGTACGTCCTTCTTTATTCCGAAGCCATTTACACCGTTCCAGTGGGCAACCATGTTAAATAAAGAAGATTATATTGCGAAAGCAAACATCGTAAATCACGAGATGAAGGCACAGTTAAACCACAAGAGCCTGAAATACAACTGGCACGAAGCAGATGTAACTGTTTTAGAGGGTGTATTTGCACGCGGTGACAGACGTGTTTCTAAGGTCTTATTAGAGGCATATAAGCTGGGTTGCATCTATGATTCATGGGGAGAACATTTCCGTTATGACTTGTGGATGCAGGCATTTGAAAATACAGGTGTTGATGTGGCGTTCTATAACCTGCGTGAGCGCGATTTGGACGAAATTCTGCCTTGGGATTTCATTGATATCGGCGTTTCTAAGGAGTTTTTAAAACGTGAGTGGAAGAATGCATTAGCAGAAAAAGTGACACCAAACTGTCGTATGCAATGCGCCGGCTGTGGTGCTGCAAGTTTTGGAGGAGGTGTTTGCTTTGAAAGCTAGAATTAAGTTTCGAAAATATGGCTGTATGAAATTTGTTGGACACCTTGATGTGATGCGGTTCTTTCAAAAGGTCATGAGACGGGCAGATATTCCGATTGCCTTTACCGGCGGATTCAGTCCGCATATGATTATGTCATTTGCGAATCCGTTGGGAGTTGGCGTAACAAGTGACGGGGAATATTTTGACATTGAATTGACAGAAGAAATTGATATGAAGCTGGCAGTGGAGCGTATGAATCAGGTAGTGGTTGAAGGTATTGATATTGTAAATATGGTACCTATTTCAGATGATAAGAAACAGACGGGTATGTCAATTGTGGCTGCTGCTGATTATTTGTCATCTTTAAAGAGTGGGATATTTCCAGAGGATTGGAAAGAGAAGGCTGGACAATTTATGAATCAGCCAGCCATTTCTATTCTTAAGAAAACGAAAAAAAGTGAAAAAGAAGTAGACATTAAACCTATGATATACAAGTTTGAAGTGCGTGGTGAAAGCGTGTATATGCAGGTTGCAACCGGCAGTGTGGAGAACTTAAAGCCAGAGCTTGTAATGCAGGCTCTCTGCAATTTCTTGGGTGTAGATTTGGACACTGTTTCCTTTGCGCATCATCGTTTGGACGTGTATGCAAATATAGGAACAGAAGAGAAGAAAGAATTCGTAAGTTTGGATCAGGTAACAGAATGAATCGAAAACTGATTATTACAAAATTAAGAGAAAAAATAATAACTGCTGTTTTGGAAAATGAAAAGATTGTAGAATTTCATTGCTCTGAAGAGAATGAAACTCAAGAGATTCAGCTTGGCAATATCTATGTAGGGCGTGTAAAAAATATTGTTGCGAATATTAATGCGGCTTTTATTGAAGTTTGTAATGGTGTGGAATGTTATTATGCCATAGATGAAAATCCAACACCCATTTTCACAAAGAAGATAGGAAAGAAACCATTATGTATTGGCGACGAGCTGGTGGTTCAGATTTCCAGGGAAGCTGTAAAAACCAAAGCGCCGACTGTAACCAGCAAGTTAAATCTGACCGGTAAATATGCTGTTTTGACTTACGGGGATACAAGAGCAGGTGTTTCAAATAAGATAGATAGATTAGAAAAAGAACGTCTGTTGGAACTGGCAAAAGCGTATACTACAGAAGAGTATGGTGTTATTATGCGTACCAATGCAAAGGACGCTGATAATGAGATGTTGCAAGGAGAATTGCAACGTCTTGTACAAGAGTATAAGACGTTAGTCACTCAGGCGCCAACAAGAATTTGTTTTTCGGCTTTAAGAAGTGCTCCAAAGGAATATTTGACAGAACTTCGAAATATTTATCAAGAGGGATTGACAGATATTGTAATTGAGGATAAAGTGATTTATCAAGAAGTAAAAGAATTCTTAGCAAAAGAACAGCCTGAGGATTTGGATAAACTTCGATTGTATGAGGACAAATTATTGCCTCTATATAAGTTATACAGTGTTGAGTCACATTTGGCAAATGCTTTAAAAGAATATGTATGGCTTAAATCCGGTGCATATTTGGTGATACAACCAACGGAAGCATTAACTGTAATTGATGTGAATACCGGAAAGTGTATTAGCAAAAAAAAAGATGATGAAGCATATCTAAAAATTAATATAGAAGCTGCAAGAGAGGCCGCAAGACAGATTCGGTTAAGAAATTTGTCTGGCATTATCCTGGTTGATTTTATCAATATGGATAAAAAGGAATCTACGGATGTGCTGTTGGAACTTTTTGAAAAAGAGTTAAAGAAAGATCCAATTGTAACAACTCTTGTTGATGTTACAAAATTGCAGTTAGTTGAAGTAACAAGGAAAAAAGTAAGACGCCCGCTTCATGAAGTGATGTCTTAAGGAGGAATGATAAAGTGAAAAAGGTAGTAAAATTTGGTGGTAGCTCTCTTGCCAGTGCAGAGCAGTTTCAAAAAGTAGGAGACATTATACGTGCAGAAGAAAGCAGAAGATATGTAGTACCATCTGCACCGGGGAAACGATTTTCTGCAGATACAAAGGTAACAGATATGTTATACCAATGCTACGGCTTGGCTGAGGATGGGAAGGATTTTTTGGATCAATTAGAGGCAATCAAAGCAAGATACAATGAGATTATTGAGGGTCTTGCACTTGACTTATCTTTGGATGAAGAGTTTGAAGTAATCAAAGCAAACTTTTTGAAGAAGGCAGGAAGTGATTATGCTGCATCTCGTGGTGAATACTTAAATGGTATTATCATGGCAAATTATCTGGGGTATGAGTTTATTGATGCTGCAGATGTGATTTTCTTCGATGATGAAGGACGTTTTGATGATGTAAAAACGAATGAAGTATTGTCAGAGAAGTTAGCGAAGATAGAAAGAGCAGTTATTCCTGGATTCTATGGTGCTATGCCGGACGGAAGCATTAAAACATTTTCAAGAGGCGGTTCTGACTTGACTGGATCTATTGTTGCAAAGGCTGCAAAAGTAGATTTGTACGAAAATTGGACAGATGTTTCCGGATTTATGATTGCTGACCCACGTATTATCAACAATCCAAAAACAATTGAAGCTATTACATATAAAGAGTTACGAGAACTTTCATACATGGGTGCAACCGTACTTCACGAGGATGCAATTTTCCCGATTCGCAAAGAAGGAATTCCAATTAACATCCGAAACACCAATGCTCCGGAAGATAATGGTACATTGATTGTGGAAGCAACTTGCAGACATCCGAAATATACGATTACAGGTATCGCAGGAAAGCAAGGGTTTGCATCGATTACAATTGAAAAAGCAATGATGAACTCAGAAATTGGTTTCTGTAGAAAAGTATTACAAGTATTTGAAGATAATGGTATCTCTATTGAGCATATGCCATCTGGAATTGATACCATGACTGTATTCGTACATCAATCTGAATTCCAGGAAAATGAACAAAGGGTTCTTGCAGGTATTCATCAAGCAGTACAACCGGATAATATTGAATTGGAATCAGATTTATCATTGATTGCTATTGTAGGACGTGGCATGCGTTCAAAACGCGGTACATCAGGACGCGTCTTTTCAGCGCTTGCACATTCTCATGTGAACGTGAAAATGATCGACCAAGGTTCAAGTGAGTTGAACATTGTTGTTGGTGTACGAAATCATGATTTTGAAAATGCTATTAAAGCATTATATGATATTTTTGTAACTACAAGATTGTAAAAGTTACGAAAAAGTTACAAAAATTACGAAAAATGTTGACGATTTATGCGCTCTCGTATAAAATGAAAAAGCACGTATGTTTAAATGTACGAGAGAGGAATGGAAATGAAAGCATATATTCGTCAACATTTTAAGATTATTACAATTGTAACAGCTATTATAGTATGTACTTGTTTAGGCATTGCAAGTCCTGTGATTATAGCAAAAATGCAGCCGGTTCTTTCAGAGGAATTGAAGGTTGAATCTTTTGAAATGGAAAAGGACGTATATGAATATACGGGCGAAGAGATTAAGCCTGAAATCATTCAAGTAACGTTTAAAAATAAAAAAGATGATAAAGTTGTGAAGAAATCCGATGAATTTAGTATTAGAAAATACATAGATAATCAAAAAGTCGGACAGGCAAGCGTGGAAATCAGTGTAACAGGTTATCAAGGAACTATAGTGCTTGATGATGCGTTTATCATTAAACCAGCTAAGGCAAATGGCATACAGATTGTTTCATCCTCACGTGAACTGATTGAAGTCAAGTGGGATGAGGTGGATGGTGCAGACAGTTATTCGCTATATCGCAGTACGGACAACGGACAACAATTTGTGTTGCTTGCTGAAGGCAAGGAATTGAGTTACCAGGATACAGACATACAGACAAATGCAGTCTATCAATACTATGTTTGTGCATCTGCTTTGATTAACGAACAAGTAGTATTTGGGGATCCTTCCAATACAGTTAAACAATATACACCACTTGCCATTCCTGTTATTTCAGCAGTGAAAAATGCTTCTTATAACACTTTGCGTGTAGAATGGTCAGCTGTGGCAGGCGCTACCGGATATCAAGTGTATCGCAATACCGCGAAGGATGGGGAATATTCCTTGATTTCTGAACTGACTGATGGAGCAGCAACAGCTTATTCTGATGCAACATGTGAAGTTGGTAAGGTTTATTATTACTACATCAAAACATGTCAGACGATAGAAGAGGTAAAAATATATGGAGATGCATCTGCAGTTGTCTCAGGAAAAACAACGCCAAATCGTGTTGGCTTAAATGGACAATCAAGTGATGGTAACACAAAAGTAATTTTAAGTTGGAAGAAAGTTTCCGGAGCACAGGGTTACGAAGTTTATAAAAACAATAAATTAGTGAAGACAATTGATAATGCAGATATATTGTCATGGTCTGAAGATGGTCTTGCAAAGGATGCGGAATCCAATTATAAAGTAAGAGCATATTGTGTGGTTAACAATGAAAAAATATTCGGCTCATATTCAAAGGTATACCAAAAGGAAGTAACAATTGAATACAATTACGGGGCTATTTCAGAAGAATTGTCAGCATTGACCCAATATGTGGGACGCAGTTATGTATATGGAGGTACGTCACCAACGAATGGATGGGATTGTAGTGGATTTACTAGATATGTTTTTAATAAACATTTTGGTATCAGTCTCTCAAGAACAGCGGCAGCGCAGGCGGGGAGTGGTTCAACTGTAAGTAAAAATTCCCGTTCTTCATGGAAACCGGGTGATTTATTATTTTATAAAGAAGGTGGAAGAATTACCCATGTTGCAATTTATTTGGGAAACGGACAGATGATTCATGCATTAAATTCAAAATACGATACCTTGATTCAAAGTGTTGATTATTATGAGAAATGGGATAGTAAGAACATTTTGTATTGTGTAAAACGATATTTTTAATAAATGTGTTGACAGACCTCACTTTGCGTGATATACTGCATGAGTATGCCGCACAGTGAGGTTTGCAAGTTTATGGGTTTTTGTGTTTACATAACAACTTATAACACCACAACTGGCGAGTAATGATAATAGGAGGTGCCATATGTACGCAATTATAGCAACAGGTGGTAAACAGTACAAAGTAGCCGAAGGCGATATCATTAGAGTGGAAAAACTTGGTGTAGAAGCTGGAGAAACTTTTACATTTGACCAAGTACTTGCAGTTAGCGATGCTGAATTAAAAGTTGGAAACCCAACAGTAGCAGGCGCAACAGTTACAGCTTCTGTAATTGGTGATGGAAAAGCGAAAAAAGTAATCGTTTACAAGTATAAGAGAAAAACTGGATACCATAAGAAAAACGGTCACAGACAACAATACACAGCTGTTAAGATTGAAAAAATCAACGCTTAATTTGATGTTATGACAAGGGTAACCATTTATAAAAATGTAAAAAAAGAATGTGTTGGATTTCGTGTGTTCGGACATGCGGGATATGCCGAGGAAGGCGAAGACATTGTGTGTGCAGCAATTTCTATTCTAACGATTAATACGATGAATGCGATTGAGGCCTTTACAGATGTTTCGGTTTCTTTAGAGGCAGATGAAGAACAGGGTTTGATTGATTATAGATTATTAGATAATCCTACAAAAGAGACAACACTTTTACTTAATACCATGTGTCTTGGTTTTGAGACAATGGTGCAAGATGAAAATTACGCAGAATATATCGATTTAAAATTTGAGGAGGTGTAATACCATGATGAATTTAAACCTTCAATTTTTCGCTCATAAAAA
>JAZSDK010000067.1:0-25873 GCA_045531155.1 Faecalimonas sp.
AAAGAAACAGGTTCCGGCTGGGATTGAACCAGGTGACCCGGTGGAAGTATTTTTATATAAAGATTCCGATGACAGATTAATTGCAACGACCAATGAACCAAAAGTACAACTTGGTGAGTTGGCTGTTTTGGAAGTTGCAGATACCAATAAATACGGTGCATTTTTAAATTGGGGGTTGGAAAAGGATTTGTTCCTGCCATTTAAACAGCAGACTGCCAAGGTCATGACGGGAGACAAATGTTTGGTTTCTCTCTATATTGATAAAAGTGAGCGACTTTGTGCAACCATGAAAGTGTATGAGCTTCTCAGAACGGACTCCCCATATCAGAAAGACGATATGGTAGAGGGCATTATTTACGATACAAGTGATGAATTTGGCGTATTCGTTGCAGTGGATAATATGTATTCTGCGCTGATTCCTAAGAAGGAAGTTTTTGGGAAAATGCGGGTAGGACAAACTGTGAAGGCGCGTGTGACTGCAGTAAAAGCAGACGGAAAGTTAGACTTAAGTGTGAGAGATAAGATTCCGATGCAAATGGACAAAGATGCAGAAATGATCTGGAGCAGACTTAAAGAGTATGGCGGAAGTCTTCCATTTACGGATAAAGCGGATCCGGAAGTGATAAAAAGAGAATTTAACTTAAGTAAGAATGCATTTAAGCGTGCGGTTGGAAGACTCTTAAAAGAAGGTAAGATAGAGATTGGTGAGAATACGATAAAGGTGAAATAAATGAGTTTTGTACATTTACACGTCCACACGGAATATAGTTTGCTGGACGGTTCCAATAAGATAAAAGAATATGTAGCCAGAGTCGAAGAACTTGGTATGAATAGTGCCGCCATAACAGACCACGGGGTTATGTATGGTGTCATCGATTTTTATAATGCTGCAAAGGATGCGAAAATCAAGCCAATCCTAGGTTGTGAAGTATATGTGGCACCGGGCTCCAGGTTTGATAAGACGCCGGGCAGCAACAATGAAGAGCGTTATTATCATTTGGTACTTTTGGCGGAAAATAATAAAGGATATCAGAACCTTATGAAAATCGTTTCCAAAGGCTTCGTGGATGGTTATTATTATAAACCACGTGTAGATATGGAAGTTTTGGAACAGTATCATGAGGGCATTATTGCGCTTAGCGCCTGTCTGGCTGGAGAAGTGCAGAAAAACCTCCTTCGCGGTATGTATGCAGAAGCTTTCGAGACTGCAAAACGTTATGAAAGCATTTTCGGAAAGGGTAATTTCTTCCTCGAACTCCAGGACCACGGTATGCAGGAGCAGCAGCTGGTGAACCAACAGTTGGTGCGTTTGTCTCAGGAGACGGGCATTGAACTGGTAGCAACCAACGACGTACATTATACATATGCGGAGGATGAAAAGCCGCATGATATTTTGCTATGTATTCAGACAGGAAAGAAGCTGGCTGACGAGGACCGTATGCGATATGAGGGCGGTCAGTATTATGTGAAGTCGGAAGACGAGATGCGAGGGCTTTTCCCATATGCATTGCAGGCCATTGAAAATACACAGAAGATTGCAGACCGCTGTAATGTGGAAATTGAGTTTGGTGTGACCAAATTGCCGAAGTATGATGTTCCGGAAGGATATACTGCTTGGGAGTATTTGAACAAACTTTGTTTTGAAGGTCTGCATAAGAAATATGAGAATCCGGAAGGTGAACTGACGGAACGTTTGGCATTTGAATTGAACACAATCCGAAACATGGGGTATGTAGATTATTTCCTCATCGTGTGGGATTTTATTAACTATGCCCGTACAAATGGTATTATGGTAGGGCCGGGACGTGGTTCGGCTGCAGGTAGTATCGTGTCTTATTGCCTTGGAATCACCAACATCGACCCGATTCGTTATCAGCTGCTGTTTGAACGTTTCCTGAATCCAGAACGTGTATCCATGCCGGATATTGATATTGACTTCTGTTTTGAAAGAAGACAGGAAGTCATCGATTATGTGGTGCGTAAATACGGCGCGGAAAATGTAGCTCAGATTGTAACCTTCGGTACATTGGCTGCCAGAGGTGTTATTCGAGATGTGGGACGTGTTATGGATTTGCCATATGCAATGTGTGACAGCATTTCCAAAATGATTCCGACGGAATTAAATATTACTTTGGATAAAGCGCTGACTATGAATTCTGAATTACGTGCCCTTTATGAGAAGGACGAGCAGGTGAAGGAGCTCATCGATATGTCAAAGCGTTTGGAAGGCTTGCCAAGACATTCCTCCATGCATGCAGCCGGCGTTGTTATTTGCGAGAAGCCGGTAGATGAGTATGTTCCGTTATCCTTGGGTTCGGATGGTTCTGTTACGACACAGTTTGTCATGACTACTTTGGAGAGACTGGGTCTTCTTAAGATGGATTTTCTTGGCCTACGTACCCTTACTGTGATACGGGATGCTGTGCAGCTCATCGAGCAGAATACAGGAAAGAAAATCGATATGGACCATATCGATTATGATGATAAACGGGTCCTTGAGTCCGTTGGAACAGGAAAGACAGATGGTGTGTTCCAGCTGGAAAGTGCAGGAATGAAGAGCTTCATGAAGGAGCTGAAGCCGCAGAGCTTGGAAGATATTATTGCCGGTATTGCTTTGTATCGACCAGGCCCGATGGATTTTATTCCGCAGTATATTAAAGGGAAAAATGACCAGTCATCTATCACCTATGACTGTCCGCAGTTAGAGCCTATCTTAAAGGCCACCTACGGCTGTATTGTATATCAGGAACAGGTTATGCAGATTGTGCGGGATTTGGCAGGATATACCTTGGGCAGAAGCGACCTGCTTCGCCGTGCGATGTCGAAGAAAAAAGCAGATGTGATGGCACAGGAACGAAAGAACTTTGTCTATGGCAATCCGGAGGAAGGAGTGCCTGGTTGTGTGGCAAATGGAATTTCGGAGACAGTGGCAAATAAGATTTATGACGAAATGCTTGATTTTGCAAAGTACGCGTTTAATAAATCTCATGCAGCAGCTTATGCAATTGTTTCTTACCAGACTGCGTATTTGAAATACTATTATCCGGTAGAATTTATGGCAGCTCTTATGACTTCCGTCATTGACAATGCAGGAAAAGTTTCCGAATATATTTATACCTGTCGTCAGATGGGAATAAACATTTTGTCACCGGACATTAATATAGGTGTAGGTAAATTCTCTGTAGATGGTCCGAATATTCGTTACGGACTTGCGGCAATTAAGAGTGTGGGACGTCCTGTCATTGAGGCAATTGTGTCAGAACGTAAGGCCAATGGCAGGTTCAAGCATCTGAAGGACTTTATTGAACGGCTATCAGGAAAAGAAGTAAATAAAAGAACCATTGAAAGTTTTATTAAGGCAGGTGCTCTTGATAGTCTTGGCGGTACCCGCAAGCAGTTTATGATGATTTATGTCAAGATTCTCGACCAGGTAAATCAGGAAAAGAAATATTCCATGTCTGGTCAGATGACACTGTTTGATATGGTAAGCGAAGAGCAAAAGGTTGAGTTTGACATTCCATTGCCAAATGTGGGTGAGTACGAAAAGGAAACACTTCTTGCATTCGAAAAAGAGGTGCTCGGCATCTATGTCAGTGGTCATCCGATGCAGAAATATGAAGCGAAATGGAAGAAAAGTATCACCAACACTACGCTAGATTTCCAAGTGGACGAAGAGTCCGGGCGCACAAAGGTGCATGACGGGGAACGTGCCATCATCGGTGGAATGATTACCGGAATCACTATTAAGCATACGAAGAACAACAAAACAATGGCATTTTTGACAATCGAAGATTTGATGGGTACTGTGGAAGTTGTGGTATTCCCGAAAGATTACGAGAAGAACCGAAATTGTCTGCAGGAGGACTCAAAAGTATTTGTAAAAGGTAGGGTGTCGGAAGAAGATGATAATGCCAGCAAGTTGATTTGTGAGCTGATCATCCCGTTTGCAGATGTACCATCGGAGCTTTGGATTCAATTTCCAGATATTCCAAGCTTTCAAGCTGAGGAAGCAGCACTTTATGAAATGATCAAAGATTCTCAAGGAAGAGATATGGTTGTGATTTATTGTGCAAAGGAAAAGGGTGTAAAACGACTTCCTGCAAGCAAAAATATTGAGATTACACCACAGCTGTTAGAACGACTATCGGAACATTTTGGAAAAGAACGTATAAAAGTGGTAGAAAAACAGATAGAAAAGGTGTAAAATGCAAATAATGAGTATATGGAAGGTACGACTTGAGAAAATGGAGGACAACTATGACAGATAATTATGAAATTAATACAATTGGCGTTTTGACAAGCGGTGGAGATGCACCGGGAATGAATGCAGCAATTCGTGCAGTTGTAAGAACTGCTTTGGCAAATGGCTTGACAGTACGCGGAATCCGTCGCGGATATCATGGTTTGTTAAGAGAAGAAATTATTGAGATGTCAGGACGTGATGTGGCTGATACTATTCAACGTGGTGGCACGATTTTGCAGACAGCAAGAAGTCAACAGATGCGCACGCCGGAAGGACAATTAAAAGCGGCATCTATTTTGAAAAAATATGGAATTCAGGCATTGGTTGTAATCGGTGGAGATGGTTCTTTCGCCGGTGCTCAGAAATTATCAGATTACGGTATCAATGTAATTGGTATACCTGGTACAATTGACTTGGATATTGCATGTACAGAATACACCATTGGTTTTGATACAGCTGCAAATACTGCAATGGAGGCCATTGATAAGATTCGTGATACATCAACCTCTCATGAAAGATGTAGTATCGTAGAGGTAATGGGACGTGACGCAGGATACCTTGCTCTCTGGTGTGGTATTGCCAACGGTGCCGAGTATATTCTTTTGCCAGAGCAGCATGGATATGATGAGCAGGCTATGATTGACGATATTATCGAAAAGAGAAAACGCGGGAAGAAACACTACATTATTATCAACGCAGAAGGTGTTGGTGATTCTATCAACATGGCGAAGAGGATCGAAGAAGCGACAGGTGTGGAAACCAGAGCTACTATTCTCGGTCACTTACAACGTGGTGGCAGCCCAACTGTAAAAGACAGAGTTTACGCATCTATCATGGGGGCGAAAGCAGTAGAACTTATTTTAGAAGGAAGGACCAATCGCGTGGTAGGATATCAAGACGGACACTATATTGACTTTGATATCAATGACGCACTCAAGATGAATAAAGAAATTCCAGAATATCAGTTGGATATTGCAAAAATATTGTAAGGAGAAGTTACTTTGGATATAGATTTGAAGAAAACTGCCCCAATTGGTGTGTTTGACTCCGGAGTAGGAGGCTTGACTGTAGCAAGAGAAATTATGCGTAATTTGCCAAAAGAAGATATCGTTTATTTTGGTGATACTGCGCGTGTTCCGTATGGTAGCAAGTCTAAGGACAACATTATTCGTTATTCCAGACAGATTATTCATTTTTTGCAGACTAAGGGTGTAAAAGCAATTGTAATTGCCTGTAACACTGCTAGTGCATTGGCACTCGATACTGTGAAGGATGAGTTTGACATTCCAATTATTGGTGTGGTAGAACCAGGTGCAAGAGCTGCTTTAGCAGTAACTGAAAACAAGAAAATAGGTGTAATCGGAACAGAAGCTACTGTGAGAAGTGCTATGTATGAGAGGATTATTGAAGGAATTAATCCGGAGGTTTCTGTGATTGCAAAAGCATGTCCATTGTTTGTTCCACTGGTGGAAGAGGGATTCAAGAAGCATCAGGTCACAGATGAGATTATTGACTATTATTTGGCTGGCCTTAAAAAGTCAGATATTGATGCATTGATTTTGGGATGTACGCATTATCCGTTATTGCGTTCTAAGATACGTGAGTATGTTGGTGAAAAGATAACCTTAGTAAACCCTGCATACGAAACTGCAATGGACCTAAAGCGAATCCTTAAAGAAATGGATATGGAGAATCCGGACATTGAAGGTGACCATGGCTCCTATTCATTTTATGTGAGTGATGCTGCGGATAAATTCAAACAATTCGCAAATTCGATTCTGCCATATGATATTGAGGCAACAAAACAGATTAATATAGAAGAGTATTAGGTGGAATATGACGAAAGATGTATTAGTGAGTATTTCCGGTCTTCAGATGGCCGTAAATACAATGGAGAGTATGGATGATGAGCCAATTGAAATCGTTAGTGCAGGTACTTACTACTTTAAAGATGGGAAGCATTATATCTTCATGGAAGAGGTGGCGGAAGGCATTCCGGGAGTTACGAAAACCCAGATAAGAATTAACGGAAACGAATCCTTGGAAGTCATGAAAAAAGGTGTTTCTAATATGCATATGATATTTGAGAAGAATAAGAATAACAGATGCCATTATCAAACGCCGTTTGGTCAGTTGAATCTTGGAATATGTACAAGCAAGCTGGTTGTTGACGAAACAGAGAACAATATCAACATTCGTGCAGAGTATGCCTTGGATGTAAATTGTGAACCGCTGGCGAAGTGTACGATACGTATTAATATTAAGCCGCGAGAGTCTGAAGAATTTTTTATATGATAGGCACGTTATACTGCAAAACAAGATGACATTAAAAAGGTACGGAAACAAAATCCGTACCTTTTTTGCGCTTCCATATTATTTTTTGAATCTTGCCAAGAATCCCTTCTTCTTCTGTGGTGCATCGAGAGGACCTCTGATTCCCTTTACGTCTGTAATGTAGAGTCCGCTTACAACAGCCTTTACTTCTTTTTTAACAGGAACGTATGGGAAAATCTTCTCGTCACACATCAGAGTCATCACTTTAGGACCAACCTTTGCCTTTACAATCGGCATCTTTGCTCCGCGAAGATACTTTGGTGTGCTTTCAAGTACAATTGACGGAAGGCCTGCCTCTTTGAGCTTCATACGTTTCTTGTCAATAATCAGCATTGAAATATTCTGTGCTGCCGCTTTCAATTGTTCTTGTTGTTCTGCTTGTTTCTTTTCTGCTTTTTTTCCTAAGAAATATAATACAGCAATGATTGCAATTAGAATGGCAACTACCACTGCAAAAATAATCCATCCTTTCATGGGAAACCTCCTAACTAGATACTTTATGTAAACTATTATCAAGTTTAACATTCTTTAGTCACAAGTGCAAGATAATACTTTTCAAAAATGGAAAATGTGATATAATGTACGGAAAGGGCAGAAGAAAATGTGCAAACACTGGGACATTATGCTCGCATAAATGTTTAAGTGTTTGTGCATTTGAAGAGCGAAGCGACTGAGGAAATCGAAGATTTCCGAAGTTTCTGCCCTTTATATATTACAAGAAACGGAGAAATACTATGAAAAAAAGAATTATGGCGTTATTCGTAGCAATAGCTATGATTGTAGTTGCTACAGGATGTGGAAAAGGTTATAAGGTTGGAGATAAAGGAGAAGTTTATAACGACTATATCAAGATTAAGAAATGGAAAGCACTTGAGATTGAGCGAGTAGAACCAGCTCCTGTTACGGACGAAGATATAAACATGAGTATTGAATCAGACTTACAGACATTGGCTAAGACTGTTGATGTTACTGACCGCGGAGCGGAAATGGGTGACCAGGTTGTAATCGACTATGTAGGAAAGTTGGATGGAGTTGCTTTCCAAGGTGGTACTGCAAGTGACCAGACGATTACGTTGGGTGAAGCAGGCTTTATTGATGGATTTGAGAAGGGGGTCGTAGGACATAAACCAGGTGAAACATTTGATTTACCTTTGACTTTTCCAAGTGATTATAAGCCGAATCCTGATTTGGCGGGCAAAGCTGTAGTGTTTACAATTACCTTAGATAAGATTCAAGAAATTGTTATTCCGGAATTGAATGATGAGACTGTTGCAAAATTGTCAGATAAAGCGAAGACGGTTGATGAATATAAAGCACAGGTGAAAGCAGATTTGGAAAAGAGTAACAAGGAATCTGCTGAGGAGCAGATGAAAGCCAATGCATTTACAGCTTTCATAGAGAAATGTAAAGTCATTGAATATCCGAAAGAAAGATTAGAAGAAACGATTGAAAGCTGTACAGAAATTTATACAGAACGATTAGAGCAGATGGCAATAATGTACTATGGTACAACTTTAGAAGAGTTAAAGAAATCAACTGGTATGTCAGAAGAAGGTTTGCTCGGTAAATCATTTAAGGACATTGCGAAGGAACAGCTTTTGTCTGAATTAGCTATTGAGTTAATTCAAAAAGTAGCAAAACTTGATTTTAGTGATAAGGCTTATGAGAAGTTTTTAGAAGAGCAGGCACAACTCTTTGGATATGAAGATGGTGATGCTGTTGAAGAAGCTTATGAAGAAATGTATGGAGAGGATTCCTTTAAAGTAGTCTTTAAACAAGAAAAAGTGGCTGAATTCATCTATGAGCACTGCAAGGTAGTGGAGCCAAAGGCAGAATAAGCACATGGTATACGTATATGTTGCTGATATCTCGACACTCCCTGAGCCTTTAGAGAATGTTCAGGTCATGGAAGGGCTTCCAATAGAGAGGCAAAAAAAGATTTTGACTGCAAAACAAAAGCAAAAAAGATTACAAAGTTTGGGAGCAGGATTGCTGTTAAATGATGTTTTGCATAGATATGGCATTTCAGTAGATACGCTTAGAACAGATGAAAATGGGAAATCGTTAGTGGATGGGATGTATTTTAACCTTTCGCATTCGGGAGATTATGTAATCTGCGCAGTCAGTGAGAAACCAGTAGGATGCGATATTGAGAAAATCAAAGAAGCACCAACACAAGTGGAGAAACGTGCATTTTCACCAGAAGAAAATGCATATCTCAAACAATTTTCAGGTGATGCATATAATCGGGAATTTTTCCGTTTCTGGACGAAGAAAGAAAGTTTCTTGAAAATGAAGGGAATTGGAATTCGTGTGCCCCTTCAGACTTTGGAAATGACAGAGTGCTATTTTAAAGAATATGAGATACCTGGTTATCAGGTGACCGTCTGTGCAGAAGAAAATGAGTTTGCAGAGATATGTTGGGAGACAATATGAATGAAACGTCAGTGCTAGTATTCAAAACTAGTTCTGACGTTTTTTGGTATCGTGAAATATTTATGAAATGTTTACAAAGTAATTATAAAGGGATATAATAAATAAGATGATACTTAGGAAGAAATTAGGAGATGCAAATGAGTAAAAAAAAGAAAAAATGGATTAAATTTCGACATCATGTAGTCAGAAATTTGTTATATACAGTCATGTATCCATATTGTCGATTAAAATTTGGAGTTAAAATCGAACGAATGAAAGACCAACAGAACAGACCTTATCTGATTCTACTGAATCATCAGATGGTTTTTGACCAATTTTTAGTTGGTATGGCATTTAAGGGACCGATTTATTATGTGGCAACGGAAGATATTTTCTCACTTGGGTGGGTATCCTCCATTATTCGATATTTGATAGCGCCAATTCCGATTAAGAAACAGACAACGGATGTGCAGGCGGTAAGAACCTGCTATAAGGTGGCAAAGGAAGGAGGAACCATTGCCATTGCGCCGGAGGGGAATCGTACATACAGTGGGAAGACCGAGTATATGAATCCTGCCATTGCGGCGCTTGCTAAGACGCTGAATTTGCCAATTGCATTTTTCCGTATTGAAGGTGGTTATGGTGTTCAGCCTAGGTGGTGCGACAAGGTGCGCAGGGGAAAAATGCGAGGATATTTTTCGCGTGTCATTATGCCTGAGGAATACAAGGAATGGAGCAATGATGAACTTTATCAAGTGATTCAAAAAGAATTGTATGTCAATGAGGCAAAGGTGACAACCAATTACTATCATAGAAAAAATGCCGAATATTTGGAAAGATTGTTCTATGTTTGTCCGCATTGTGGACTTTCTATATTTGAAAGCCACGGAGATAAGGTCCAGTGCATAAAATGTGGTAAAAAAGTACAGTATTTGCCAACAAAAGAATTAAAGGGTGTAGGACATTATTTCCCATTCCGATTTATTAATGACTGGTATGAATACCAAAAAGATTTTGTCAATTGTATGGAAATAGATGAATATCTAGAAATGCCGATGTATGAGGAGTTCGCTTCCCTGTATGAGGTTATTGTATATAAGAAGAAAAATCTGATTAAAAAATGTGCAGATATTAAGCTTTATAGTGACCGTGTGGTTATGGATGGCAAGGAATTTCCATTTGCAGAGATTACAGCAGCTTCTGTTTTGGGACGAAATAAACTTAACATCTATCACGATAAAAAAATTTATCAATTAAAAGGTAATAAACGGTTCAATGCGATTAAATATGTGCATATGTATTATCGATATAAAAACGTAAGTAGAGGAGAAGAACATGAACAATTTTTGGGACTTTAGTGTATGGGGCTGGCTCAACGTTATGGCGGTGTTATTCCTAAGCTTGTTGGCAGCCAATGCAATGAAAAAGAAAATTAGGATTTTGGAACAATCACTAATTCCTACATCGGTACTTGGGGGAGGACTTCTGTTAGTAATCACTAGTCTTTATAAGATGATTACAGGGAATGTGTTATTTGAGGAAGTATTTTTTGGAACAAACGGCTATAACAACCTCGAAATTATTACATACCACACATTGGCCCTTGGATTTATTGCGTCATCTTTTAAAACCTCCGATGGCAAACTTTCAAAAAAACGTACCACAGAAATCTTTAATACAGGTGTCTCTACGGTTTCCACATATCTGCTTCAGGCAATTGTTGGTTTTGGAATTACTATTATAGCTTCCTTTATAATTAAGGGCTTCTTCGAGGCGGCAGGCGTCTTATTACCATTTGGTTATGGACAAGGAACAGGACAGGCAATGAACTATGGAACAATTTACGAAACAGAGCATGGTTTCGTAGGAGGAAAAACATTTGGACTTACTATTGCTGCCCTCGGATTTTTATGTGCCAGCATCGGTGGTGTTGTGCATTTAAATCTCCTTAAAAGAAAAAGAAAGATTGTAGGTGCAAGTCGGGAAGGCGCACTCAAATCAGAACAGGTGCAAAAAGCGGATGAGATTCCAATGCAGGGAAGTATTGATAAAATGACCATACAGATTGCATTGGTTATGGTAGCCTATATGTGCACCTTCTTGTTAATGTTCCTTTTAGGAAATATATTACCTGGTATGAAGTCTGTTATCTATGGCTTCAACTTCCTGCTTGGTGTGCTTACCGCAACTTTGATAAAGATTATTATCAATCAGTTAAAGAAGCATGGTATTGCGGAGAAAGAGTATATCAATGACTTTTTGATGACAAGAATAAGTAACTTTTTCTTTGATGTAATGGTTGTTGCGGGGATTGCTGCCATTCGTTTAGATATTCTGGAAAGTTATTGGGGAATCATTTTAATTCTCGGTGTTGTAGGATTGTTTATCACCTATTTCTACAATTATTATATTGCAAAAACGCTGTTCCCTGAATACACGGAAGAACAGTTCCTGATGATGTACGGAATGCTTACAGGAACTGCAAGTACAGGTATTATTCTTCTTCGTGAAATTGACGGCGACTTCAAAACTCCGGCAGCTGATAATATGGTGTATCAGAATTTCCCGGCTATTGTGTTCGGTTTTCCAATGATGTTGCTTGCAACGTTGGCACCGGTGAAACCTTACCTGACTATGATTATTTTGGTAGCGTTCTTTGTTGGAATGAATATTTTGCTGTTTAGGAGCAAGATTTTTAAAAAGAGAAAATAGATTCTAAGGAGTGAAGATGAGAATTACGGTGCGGTTGTTTGAACATAACAACTTGCACCGTATTTTTTAAAATTATACTACCATAAAAAAGTATTCTGTTATCAATTCAGGACTTTCTTTCATTCCATTGTCAATCCACCATTTTATGGTTTCTACAAAGGTTGATATGATATAATTCTTCCAGAAAGAATATGGTATATCCTTGTTTTTGGAAGATTTAAATAAGGAAAGATGACTTTCAATAAGTAATTCAAGATTGTTTCTGAAATATCCCATAAACAATTCGTTGTTTTGAGAAGATAATAAAGCTAAGATATTATTATCATTTTTTTGCAAATGTTGAAATAAGTGTAGAAAAACAGAAGCAGAACCATCACAAGCAAAAATATGCTTATGGTCATTTTGGACATTGCTCTCAGTATCGAATATATGACAGAACAATTCTTCACAAAACTCTTTCAGTAAAAAATCTTTGGTTTCAAAGTGGGCATAAAATGTCGCTCTACCTATATCTGCACTATCAATAATTTCTCCAACAGTTATTTGATTAAACTCTTTTTTTGACAGTAGTTCAGTAAATGCGCTAAAAATTGCTTCTCTTGTTTTCCTTTGACGTCTATCCATAATGTCTCCGTACATTTTTGGTTATTTGTTCAGTAATGAATAAATGGCTGATATCGTATGTTGCAATACTGAACAACGTGTTCGATAATGAATATATTGTATCACAAGTTAAGCTTTTAATCAAATGGAGGAAAGAATGAAAACAGAAAGAAATATTTTGATTGCATTTATATTAAATTTCTCATTTTCTATTTTTGAATTTATTGGTGGTATTATAACCGGTAGCGTGGCGATTATGTCAGATGCCATCCATGATTTGGGTGACGCAATGAGTATTGGCGTTTCATATTTTTTAGAGAAAAAGAGTAAGAAACAGCCGGATGAAATATATACTTATGGATATGCACGATATTCGGTAATTGGAGGTTTTATAACAACTCTTATTCTTTTGACAGGCTCAATTTTCATGATATGCAATGCTGTTCACAGAATCATTACGCCGATGGAAATCAACTATAATGGGATGATTGGGTTTGCTATTGTAGGTGTTTCCGTGAATTTATGTGCAGCGTTCTTCACACGTGAAGGGGGTTCTTTAAATCAGAGAGCCGTAAATTTACATATGCTTGAGGATGTTTTGGGCTGGTTGGTAGTATTGGTTGGTGCAGTTGTAATGAGGTTTACAGATTTTTGGCTTATTGATCCTCTAATGTCTATTGGGGTTTCGAGTTTTATATTTATCAATGCTTGTAAAAATTTAAAACAAATTACGGACTTATTTCTTGAGAAGGTACCACAAAATATTGAAGTGGCAGAGATTAAAGGACATGTTGAAGAAATTGATGGCATATTAGATGTTCATCACATACATCTTTGGAGTTTAGACGGTCAGAACCATTATGTTACGATGCATATTGTCAGCGATTGTGAACCATCTGAAATAAAAAAAGAAATTCGAGAAGAGTTGCGTGAGCTCGGAATAGGTCATGTGACAATAGAAATTGAAAATAGTTTCGAACATTGCCATGAAAAATCATGTCAGGTGGAGTCACAGGCACACTCCGGTCACTGTCATCACCACCATCATCACCACGGTTAGAAAAGTTTGCTTCTGATAATAATCTATAGTTATATTAGAAAATTTCCCTGCATAGATTGTAAAAAAGCGATTTATGCAGGGGTTTTATTTTGAAGGATTACATCGAAGAACGGGCAATTGAGATTGCAAATTATATCATAGAAAATAATGCGACAGTCAGACAAACGGCAAAAGCCTTTGGGATTAGTAAAAGTACCGTACATATGGTAGTAGTGAAATAGAACGGTTTGTGTGGGTGATTATATAAGGCGATTAACAGAAGTCAGTGTGACATATGGAATGCACGCTGGCTTTCTTTTTGTGTTTCTATAATTGTTTTTCTGATGTAATAAGTCAATTGTGATGGGTCAAAACTGTCCCATGTCAGTTGCTATAATGCAATCAAATGGAGGGTATTAAAATGATTTTTTACAGAGTGAAAGCAACGATAGAACAGAAAAATGAAGTTCAAGAAGAGAGCCAAGAACGAGAAAGAAGGTCGTTAAGTCGCCAACGAGCGGAAATGATATGTGCTGAGACCACGGTATTCAACAGTGTTTTTGATGAAAGGTATATATTTACTGTAGCAGTACATAAGACCAGAATTAGTATGAATGTAATAAGCAAGGAACCGATTTCAGAACTATACATACAACAATACTTGTCAACCATTGAGGTGCAATCCACTGAAATTCAAATGGAAGAGGTCACTTGGCGAGAAATATATACCAGTATATGTACAGCGTGTAGGGCAGGATTTTTGGAAGATGAAGATTTCATGTTTAAACAGTTGAAGTTAACGCGGGTGCGAGAGTTTCATAATTGTGGTGAGATTGTTTTGGAAGCACCTGCAAAAAAGAGTGAACTACTTAAGGAATCCAAGCGATTATTGTCATCAAGTTTAAGAGAAGAAGTGGAGCGTATTTCTGCGAAGTCAAATACAAATGAATTTGTGGGTCATCCGGTTCATTATCTTATTGAGACAGATGATAAATCTGTTTATGAGAGAATGGTAAATGTACTACTTAGTGCGCTATATAAAGCAGGTCGAATTCGGTGTCAACGATATTCCAGAGTGTCTCTTTCAAAACTAGCAAGACAACATAGACTATTATATAAATATTCAACGGGAGGAACGGTTTGTATAGAATGTAATGATGATGTTTCAGAGGATATAGAGTATGCAGATTTGCTGTTAGATAATATTCAAGATTCGGTTGAATTGTTGCATGAATATAAACATAGTGTATTGACAATTTTCTGGCTCCCGAAATCAAATCACAAGGCTAAGAATATGTTATTCTCGCATGTTGAAAATTGCACATTTGTAGAAATTAAGGAGGATATTGCTTTTGGAAGAGAGGCGAAAAATTATCTAAAAAATAAGGCTTTAGAGCAATATGTGGAAGTGGATGATAAGTTATTTAGCGAGATAAAAGATAGTAAAACGGGATTTACTCCTTCAGATTTAAATCGACTTTTTGATAACTGGTTTGATGAACATCTCAAAAACGAGAAGTATCCACAGTATGCGTCGATAGATAGTGTGAAAAAGGCGAACGCCAAGCAGAAACCACGGGGCAATGCTTACGAAGAACTACAAAATATGATAGGACTGAAAAATGCAAAGTCAATCATTGATGAGGCTCTGAATTACTGTAAAGCACAGAAACTGTTTTGTGATAAGGGATTACAGGAGGAACATCCATCTATGCACATGGTATTTACCGGAAATCCAGGAACTGCAAAAACAACAGTTGCCAGGTTGTTTGCACAGATTATGAAAGACAATGGTGTTCTTTCAGAGGGGACACTACATGAAGTAGGACGAGCTGACTTGGTAGGCAAGTATGTTGGCTGGACAGCACAAATGGTAAAAGACAAATTTAAGAAGGCGAAAGGCGGCGTGCTATTTATAGATGAGGCATATTCTTTGTTAGATGACAAGTCTGGAATGTATGGTGATGAAGCGATTAATACAATCGTGCAAGAAATGGAAAATAATCGGGAAGATATGGTTGTGATATTTGCAGGATATCCCGAAGAAATGGATAAATTTTTGTCGAGAAATCCGGGTCTGCGTTCCCGCATAGCTTATCATGTTCCGTTTGATAATTATAATGTAAACGAGTTGTTTGATATTACAGAATTGCTTGCCCAAAATAAAGGATTCTATTTAGGGAACGGTGTCAGAGAAAAACTATTGGATATGTTTGGGCAAGTGGTAAATCAAAAGGATTTTGGAAATGGAAGATATGCTCGCAATGTCCTTGAAAAAGCTAAAATGAAACAGGCAAGCAGATTAGTCAGCATGAATTGTGAGGAGGTCACAAGAGATATGGTTACTATGTTGCTGCCGGAGGATTTTGAGATGCCAAGCGTAATGAAAAGGCAAGAGAGGAAGATTGGGTTTGTGTAGTGTATTTAGAAGTGGTATAATGTGTCCAGATGATAAATTACGCAAGAGGTGTAAGGATATGAATCGGGAACGTTCAAAAAAGATGATTGCACTCTATATCTTTGATATTTTAAAAAGATATACAGATGAGGAACACACATTAAGCCAGAAACAAATCGAAACCATATTGGAAGAAGAGTATGATATCGTGGCAGAGAGAAAGGCCATTCATCGTTATATTATGGAACTGAAAGATTTTCTTGAAGTAGACATTAAGGACGAAGGATACGGGATTGGTTATTTTGAAACTCTGCGTATGATTCCGGCAAGGGATGAAATGACGAATAAGATTTTAATAGATCCGAAAACCGGTGAACGCGTAATGGAGAAAAATTTTATCAAGTCAGATTTTTATCTGAAACGTCCTTTTTCAGAAGGGGAATTGCGATTGTTAGTTGACAGTTTGGTATTTTCACCACATGTGTCCAGTGGTCAATGTAAAAAGTTGGCGAGAAAGATTAGCGGATTATCTAACGAACGATTTAATTCACATATACAACATATTGCATGTTTGCCAGAAGATATCTGTGACAACAAAGAACTGTTCAAAAATATTAAAATGTTGGATTGTGCAATTAGTAAGAATCGTAAAGTATCATTTAATTATATGGAATATGGCACTGATAAAAAGCAGCGTGCCAAAAGGGGAAAAGACGGGAAGGACAAGGTATACATTATTAGTCCATATCAAATGGCTGCAAACGAAGGCAAATATTATTTGATATGCAATAATAACGATTATAATGATATCTCTAACTTCCGCATTGATCGTATCTGCAATGTCAAAATGTTGGATGATATAGCAAAGCCTTACGAAACGCTGGAGTGGGCAGAGGGAAGAAGATTAGACCTTGCTACATATATGAAGGAACATATTTATATGTATTCCAGTGAGAATGTTCGAGTGAAATTTAAAGTTGTCCATGCAATGGTCAGTGATGTGATTGATATCTTTGGCAAAGATGTGAGATTCTTGGATAAAGATGAGAAGTATGTAACTGTTAGTAGTAAAACAAATGAGATTGCGATGCTCCAGTTTGCAAAACGGCATATTCCGGATGTAGTAGTGTTGGAACCACAGGGATTACGGGATAAAGTGAGAGAGGAATTGGAGAAAGCGGTTGGAGAGTACGAGGTAGAAGAATGAGAGAAAAATTAGTCGAAGAATTTATGTTTTATGAAATATGGAACGAATATAGGGAATACGAACAATGCAATCTAGATGTAGAAAATGAAGAAGACGTAAAACTAGCGGTAAAGAAGGCCTATGTTGATATGATGCCTCGCACAATTGAGGGTTTAGGGTTGTCGTTTCTAAATAATATACCAAAAATGACGAACACAAGAGAAGAACGATGTGATGTGAGACAAAGAAAGCGGGAGTGTATAGAGTTCAAACAAAAAAGTATTGATGGAGTATTAGGCGAGTTGGCATCCAATATTGTTAAGGTTACAAAAGGGGAGAGAGAATTTGACCAAAACAAGTTGTGTGACGATTTTGAAATGAATTTCAAGAATGCACTACAGGCTATAAATAATAAAATACAAGAGTTGTTTGGGAAAGAAGGAACAAAAATTATAATTGAGAAGGTTAAGTACGGTAAGGCTCAAAAAATTGTAAATATGACCTTCAAATATTTGATGCTTTTTCAAAATGCTGGAGATGAGAAGTATAGTTCTCTGTTTGAAAAATGTCATATGCCAGTTGATAGTTTTATAGTTTCTTACATGAAAAAGCAGAAGATTATCGATGCAGATATTGTTTGGAGCAATTTGGATAAAGATGAGTATAATACGTTGTATACGCAGATTAAAAGGCATTGTGAAGAGAATTCCAATTTAACTGGAAAGCCATTATATGATGATTTTATTATTTGGGGACAAGCACATAAAGAAAAATAGAGATAAAAATGTATAGAAGGGGTCAAATATAAAATATTTAATATAGACCAAAAGAGGAAAACACGAAGATGAGAGATGTAGATACATTAAAAAGTGAATTGAAGGGTCTCGAAGAACGAAAAAAAGGATTGTTAATTGGGCTCAGAGATATCTATGAATTAGATGAAGAAGATTGTGAAAGAGAAGAGGACATTCTAGATACTCTCTATAGTGGCGATATATTTCCTGAATGGTATGAATTGCGGGATATTGAGTATTATGATAGCATGATTAGTGGTAAAAAGTTACTTATTCGAGCAATTGAACTTTATGAAAAGAATGACTCGAAGTCTTTACATAATGCGAACAAATCTTTTGAAACATTAGTGGGAGATTTGCGCAGAATAAAAAAAGAGAAGAAAGATGACATTGAAAAGGCGCAGGAAGTCATAGATACAATAGATGAGATTATAAATATATGTGATGAATATCGTAAATAAAGTAAGGCAGTTGTGAATTTGCTGAATTTACAACTGCTTTTTTGATGCCCTCCTTTTGGACCATCCCTGTTGTTATACTCTTTCTATAGGGTGGAACTACCCAAACAACAGTAGGAGGATAATTACAATGGAGAAAAACAAACAAGCAGAAATTTTAAAACGAGTATTAGAACTGGAGAAACAGATCTCAAACACGAATTGTGCATTAGAAAGGTTATTAGTGGAACAATATGCCGGTGCGCCTGTCCCACCAACTTGTAAAACGGTGGTCAGGGAATATCCAGAAATCATACCAGAGGTACAATTTGATAAAGTAAAAGCAATTGTTCCTTCGCTCATATTTTGGCCTTGGTTTTTGATATATTATTTTGGTATCTGGAGCAAGGAAAAGAAAGCGGATATAGAAAGAATAAGAAATTCTGGAGAGTACAAGGCAAAATGTGCTGCTTTAGATGCGGAATTTGATAAGCAACAAGAAAGTTTCAACAAGGAATATGAAGAGAAAAAACAAATTTATGATACTGAAACACTTCCGCAGTATGAAAAAGCTCTTCATGAATGGGAAGAACAACATAAAGAAAAGGTTGACAAAACACGAAAAGAACTTCATGCAGCACAAAAAGAATTACGTGAGATTTACAATACTACGAAAATTGTTCCTATGCAGTATAGAAACATTACAGCGCTTCAATACATAAGTGATATGGTTTCAAGCAGCGATTACGATATCAAAGAGGCTATAGAGAGTTACGACAAAAAAACACAGAGAGATTTGAATGTAATGCAGATACAGGCACAACAGACAGCGAACGAACTTGCTTATGAGCAAAATGCATTGTTAGATAAACAAAATGCAATCGCGAGTAAGGCGAGAAGGGATGCTAATATAGCCTCTGCAATTGGTGCTGTGCAACATCATAATACAAATAAAACATTGAAGAAGTTTTTCGAAAAATAAAAGATGCCGGCTTCAACGCCAAGGAGTTCAAGTGCGATTGAAACCGGTTTTTCTATGTCCTCAAATTGTCTCATCCCTTATTTTATAATGAATAAAAAGTATGAGGAGATGAAGAACATAATGGAAAATTATATCAAACGTTCATTGCCACATAATTTAGAAGCAGAAAAAGCTGTCATTGGAGCAATGTTAATGGATAGAGAGGCAATAGAAAAAACAACCGAGATTCTTACAAAAGAAGATTTTTATGAATCTGCATATGGTTTATTATTTGAATCTATCTTAGATATTTATAAAGAAGAGAAACCAGTAGACTTGATCACTTTACAAAATTGCTTAAAAGACAAGAAAGCACCACCCGAAATTAGTAGTTTAGAATTTGCCAAGGACTTGGTGGAGGCAGTCCAGACATCAGCAAATGTTAAGTATTATGCAGAGATTGTTGCAGAGAAGTCTATGTTGCGAAAATTAATTCAAATGAGTAAGGAGATAGAGTCTTCCTGTTATCTTGCAAAAGAGCCAATCAATAAGATTATGGACGATGCAGAGAAAAATATTTTTAAGGTCACACAAAAGAGAAACACCGGAGATTTTGTGTCTATGAAAGATGTCGTGTTGGAAACATTGGATGAAATTGAGGCTGCATCAAAAACGCATGGAAATGTTACAGGAATTCCTACTGGATTTATAGACTTGGATTATAAATTGGCGGGACTTCATCCAGCACAGTTAATTTTGATTGCCGCAAGACCAGGGATGGGAAAAACAGCATTTGTGCTTAATATAGCACAACATCTCGCTTTCAAGAAAGATAAGCATGTTGCACTTTTTAATCTAGAGATGGGGAAAAATGAATTAACGAAAAGATTATTTGCATTAGAAGGCATGGTTGATTCACAAGCACTTCGCACAGGAAATTTACAAGAAACTGATTGGATGAAGTTAGTAGAGGCCGCAGGTGTAATCGGGAAATCCAATTTAGTTATAGATGATTCGTCTGATATTACAGTTTCAAGCATGCGTTCCAAATGTAGAAAATTAAAAATGGAAAAGGGATTAGATTTGATTATTATTGATTATCTTCAATTGATGAGTGGTGACGGAAAGCATAATTCAAGACAAGAAGCGGTTGCAGAAATTTCACGTTCACTTAAACGGTTGGCACGAGAATTGAATGTTCCAATTATTGCATTGTCACAACTAAATCGAAAAGCAGAGGATAGAGATGGGCATGAGCCGCAACTGTCAGACTTGCGTGAGTCGGGGGCTATTGAGCAGGATGCAGATGTAGTCATGTTTTTGTATCGAGAAGATTATTATGAAAAAGATACTGAGAACAGAAATATGGCTAAACTAAAGATTGCGAAACAAAGGAATGGGGCATTGGGCACTATTGATTTGGTATGGTTGCCACAATATACAAAATTTGCGGATTACAGAAAGGATTGATAAAGTTAACCACATTGCAAAGCATAATCATTTATGCCATAATGTACCAAAGGAAGTGAGACAAATGCATTTATCGAAATCGAAATACGGTGCCTTTTGGCAATGTCCTAAGATGGCATGGCTAAACAAATACAAACCAGAAGAAAGAATTATAGATGATAGTGTAACAGCACGCATGGAAGCAGGAACTGAAGTTGGAGACTTGGCGCGAAGCTTGTTTGGTGAATATGTAGATATTACTGTTCAAAACGAAAATGGACTCGATTTGTCTGCAATGCTTTCAAGAACACAAGAAGAAATGAGTAGGGAGACGTCGGTCATCTGTGAGGCGGCCTTTGTGTATGAAGGTCTTTATTGTGCGGTTGACATCTTGAAAAAAGAACAAGGTGGCTGGGCTATCTATGAAGTGAAAAGTTCCACACAAAACGACAGTCCGGTCTATATGGCAGACATTGCATATCAGAAATATGTGCTTGAACATTGTGGTGTTACCGTGATGGGTACATATCTCGTTTGCTTGAACAACGAATACATTTTTGATGGAACGTTGAATGTACAGGAGCTGTTCAAAATTACAGATGTTTCAGAGGAAATTGGGTTGGAAGAGGAGCAGATAACTGAAAACCTAATATTAGCGGAGAGAATCCTAGATTCAGAAGCTGAACCGGATATTGATTTGTCGGTGAACTGTAATAGCCCTTATCCATGTGCATTTTGGCAGTATTGTTCAAAACACATACCAAAGCCGTCCGTTTTCGACCTCTATCGCATGCAGTTTAAGAAAAAAATAGAATATTATCGTGATGGATTAATTTCTTATGAAGCCTTATTCAAAAGTAAGAAAATTAAGAATGCAAAACAGTTGCGTCAGATTGCATTTGAACTAGAAGATAAGGGAACATACGTTGAAAAAGAAAATATTCAAGCATTTTTAGATACGCTTTCTTACCCTATCTATTTCTTGGATTTTGAGACAATGCAGCCTGTAATCCCTCAGTATGTTGGAACGAAGCCATATCAACAGATAACATTTCAATATTCTCTTCACTATATAGAAGAAGAGGGTGGTGAACTCAGGCATAAAGAATTTTTGGCGGAGTCTGGTTTGGACCCAAGACGAGCATTGGCAGAACAACTTTGTTCAGATATTCCAATGAATGTCTGTGTTACGGCATACAATAAGGCATTTGAGTGTTCAAGAATTAAGGAACTTGCAGAAAGTTTTCCGGATTTAGCTGAGCATTTACTAAATATAGAATCCAATATAAAGGATCTACTTGTGCCGTTTCAATCAGGGTATTATTACAACCGGGCAATGGGAGGCTCGTTTTCCATTAAAAGTGTGTTGCCTGCTATTTTTCCCAATGATCCAACATTAGATTATCATAATCTGGAAGAGGTTCATAATGGTAGTGAGGCAATGAGCATTTTTCCTAAGATAAAAGACATGCAACCAAAAGAGCAAGAAAGAACTAGGAGAAATCTTTTAAAGTACTGTGAATTGGATACCTATGCAATGGTAAAAGTGTGGGAAGAACTTGTTAGAGTGGCAAAAAATAGTTAAACCTCTAAAGCGAAAGCTACTTACGAACAACTGTGTCATGAGGTGTATATTACTTACACTAGTTGCAGATGCCCTTCTTTTGACGCACCACGAATAATATACTACCTTCGGAATATATAAACAAAACGGAGGAGCTTCTATGAATATTTATGATTATTTTTATTCTTCTGACATAGCTAACCACTGTAAATCCATTGGGCACAAATTTAATTCTATTGAGACAGCTTGCATTATCGACGGAAGTGGTAAGACAATTAAACAAAAGACTCTTGCTTTTCAAGAACTAATTAACAACTATCCCAATATGCCTTTTCATAAAAGCGTTACATTTAAGGAACATACAAATATTCACGATTACCTTTTAGCACTGATAGAATATCAACAGGCTGTGGTTGCGCAGTTCGAATCCACCAATAATACGGGTCAAGCATTTTATACCATTTCGGAATATGATGCGAAAAATATGGGATTCACTGCAAATATTTACAGCAAATCATTGTTTTTTGAAACAATGGATGAATTGTGGTATTTTATTCATCCGCATATGCTAAAAAACAATATTCAGAGGATATGCGTGCTAAGAGGAAAAACCAAAAAAACATTTCACACTGTGATTCACTATAACAGTGACAGAGAAGCATTATACATTTTTGATGACGGGTATACAAGTCCAAAATTGGGATTAAAAAATTTAACACCGCCAAATCCAGGCAAACTGAATGACTTATTTATTCATATCCCGATACCATTTAGCGAAGGTGATATTATATCTGTTGATTCCACCCCATGCGTATTAAAATCCATACCACATTCTTCGCCCCAATATGCTAGACTTGAATCCGGTTCAAAGAAAATGTTTTATCCGTTTTCTGACCGTCCTGATTATGCTGTTTATTATTACGTGGCTGAAGACGGAACTTTAAGAGATTCGTTTCCGTTATCCCACAACATACAATCCCCATTTGCCGTAGGATTCGGAATGGCGATAGAGCGTTTGGAGTATTATAAAAAACCTATTAGAGATGAAGAAAAAATATTAATTGATTTAAGTAATCATATTAAATCTGGAAAAGCATATTTTCTTACTTAGTTTTGGAAAAAGAAGTAGTATTCCTCCTGAAGCCTGGGCGCCCGAGGTAAAACAGTTTTACTGGAATATAGAGGGCAATTTTTCGCAAATTGTTTTGCAATTATTATTTAGGCTGACATAGATGGGTGTACTGTTTTGGGGACAGTTGGTTATGTTATAATAATTATGTCAAAGAACAGGAGGCAGGATATGGTTGATGAATTACAAAGAAAAGAAAAAGTATTTGCAGTAGATTTTGATGGAACATTAAGTTTTGGAAAGTGGCCAGAAACCGGTCCAGCTAATACAAAACTAATAGACTTTCTTAGAAAAAGAAAAAATATGGGTGACAAGTTGATATTATGGACTTGTCGAGAAGGAAGTAATCTTAAAATCGCTGTTGATTGGTGCAGAGAAAATGGATTGGAATTTGATGCAATAAATGACAATCTGCCAGATGTAATTAAACATTATGGAGTAAATAGTCGAAAAGTTAGTTGTGATTTCTATATTGATGATAAAGCGATGCTTATAAACGAGTTTTAAGAACTGTAGGAGGAATTATCATGGAAAGACAAATGCGTTATGAAAGATTAATAGAAAAAATTCGAAGAAAGTATATAAACGGGGTATCACATTCGGAAAAATCAGATTTGATTCTACAATGGTATGACGAATGTAAGGAAATAAATCTATGGACGTATTGGCAGGGACGTGGTCATTTGGATACAACAAAAATTCTACTTGTTGGACAAGATTGGGGATGCGCATGGGGAAGTGATGATTGTAAGGCACTGCCATATGTAGATTTGATGAATCAGGGGAAATGCGTTCGCTATCTGTCTGAAGATAATGCTAGCAAGACCAATAATAATCTCAGAGAATTATTTGGGGTTTTAGGATATGATATTTTTGCGACAGATGAGGAGGATGAAAAAAATAAAGAACTATTTTTTACGAATCTTATCACAGGATATCGCAATCATGGAACAAGTGGAAATCTTGAATGTTACTGGATTGATGAAGAAACGCAACAACATTTTCGAGAATTAGTTGAAATACTTGAGCCAGAAGTTATTTTGTGTCTAGGACGAATGACCTATGAAGGGGTTTTAAAATCTATTGGTATCAGGGAACATATTGATAATTATAATGATTATATTGATATGCGTATTCAGAACCCAATAGAAGAATATATTGGAGGAAAGCGTATATCAATATATCCATTGGCACATTGTGGGGCGCTAGGAATATTAAATAGGAATAAAGCGAAGGGCTGTAATACAGGAGGCTTAGAAAAGCAGATGGACGATTGGAGATGTATTGCAGAAAGATTAAATGATAAAGTGGCAATGGGTAGTAATACATCTAAAGGTAGAGGACGAAAAGGAAGCAAATTTTGGATGCAAATTGTTGTCGAAGATGAACATCTGAGACAAGAACTTAATCAGAAAATAGGGGAAGACCTTCAATGGATTTCACCGTTGGTAGATGAAGAATTTGAAGAATATGAGTTGCAACATAAAAAAGTACTTGAAAAAATTGGTATCAGAGAAGATGATGCAAAAATTATTTTTTCGTTCTGGCCAAAAAGACAACCACAATGGGATGGATTGTCAGTTAGTGCAGATGGGAAAACGTTATATATTGTAGAAGCCAAAGCACATTTGAAAGAACTTAATAGTAAAATTTCAGCAAGTAATCCTGAAAGCATAAAGAAAATTAAGGAATCCATGAGAATAGTGCACGATGCATATTATCCGGAGGGGAAGTTTGAGGCGTGGCTTGGACAGGATTTCCAATGGCAGTTTTATCAAATGGGAAATCGATTAACGTTTTTAAAGTATATGCAAAATGTACGATTTGAAAAAATTGAGAACGTGAAGTTAGTGCTGCTCAATTTTGTTGAGGATATTACATATAAATCTACGACGGAAGAAGATTGGATAGAACATTATAAAGAGGTGTTTGAAGTTATGACGGGGAGTCAAGAGGCACCAGATGATGTCATCGTAGTCTATTTTAAAGTAAGTGGTAGAGGGATTGCCGTAAATCCTATGACAGGGAAACCGATTTATCGGAGAGATTTGCAAGAAGTTGTGTATCATCATAATTTTATAGGGCATGAAATAAATGACTCACTAGAATTTTATCCAGATGATGAAGCGGATAGAGAAATTTATTGCAGAAAGCGACATGAAGTCTGTTATCCAGCACCTACTGATTGTGGAACTTGTTCTTGCTTCAGCGGTTGGGAACAGGGACACGGCATAGAGTGTGCATGGAGTGATGTGGCAGAAAATGGCGAAGATATCACTATTTATCACAAAGATAGGTATAAGGAAATGGAAAGGGTAGATATGTGTATAGAAGCGGGGATTCTCTCTCAATTTATCTAATGAAAAGGATGGAAAGAAAATGAGTGAAAAAAGTTTGTTCAAAAAACCAATCACAGAACTTATGGAGGAGAATTTGAAAAAAACTCCATTTGCGCCTAGAGTGCAGGAATCTTCAGGATTGTCTGATGAACTGACAGAAGAAGATATCAAAGAATACTTGTATTTTTTACAAGAGAGACTAACTATTAAAAGTCAAGTCTAAAAATCAAATTTTTTGAATGAATTGCAGAAATGCATTTCAGATATATA
>JAZSDK010000093.1:0-12176 GCA_045531155.1 Faecalimonas sp.
CTTTATCTAACTTCCTAAATAATAGTATAACTTTTTTCCAAAATGTTTTCAATTGAAATCCTAAAAAAAATGTGAAATCCACCTCCATTCCCTTGTTTTCAACACTTCATCATGCTATACTTTTCCACAGTAAAACAAAAGGGGTGTTACACATGGCATTAATGGACGAATTCAAGGAAGAACGGAAAGCCGTTCTGGAAAATGGCACAACCAAACAGAAAATTTCATATATATGGGACTATTATAAATGGCACATTATCATTCCTCTTACGGCGATTATCGTAATCGCTTCTACCATTGTAAACTTAGTGACTGCACCGGATATTCTACTGAACGGAATAATGCTAAATATTTATAAGACGGAGTCTCAATCTTCCCCTGCAAATCTTCTGGAAGATTTTTATAAGGAGCAGGAAATTGATCAAAAGGAAGAAGAAATTAACCTAAATTCAAACCTTTACTATACTCTTGATGATCTGAGTACAAATTACCAGACAATGCAGGTTCTTTCGACATGGATTTCTGCAGACCAATTGGATTTCATTACCGGGGATGCGACCTCTCTAAACGACCTTGCCTACAAGGGGTACTTTACCGATTTACGCAATTATTTTTCCGAGGATCAGCTTGCAAATTATGAGCCTTATTTCTTGTATATGGACTATGATTTGTTTTTGAAACGTATGGAAATGTCTGATAACCTGGAAGATGTTTCTTCCATTGTTTTACCGGATTGCACGAAACCCGAGGAAATGAAAGACCCAATTCCTGTTATGATTGATATGAGTCAAAGTAAAAAAATGACTGAACTATACGGAGAAACGTTCGATGTGTTGGCCTTTGGCATCACCTACAAAGAAATGAACAAAGATATGACATTGAAATTTCTTGAGTATCTGATGGAGTAAGCAAATGAAATATTTAAAACAGTTTCTAATTATTATACTGGTGAGTTGTATCGGGGAATTATTGAATTACCTGATTCCGCTCCCAATTCCTGCAAGCATTTATGGTTTGCTTATTATGTTGGGGCTATTAATTACGAAAACCATTCGTTTGGAAGCAGTGAAAGAAACGGCAGAATTTCTGATAGATATTATGTCCGTCATGTTTATTCCTGCAGGTGTAGGACTCATTACTTATTGGGCACAATTGAAAGACATGCTTCTTCCAACCATCGTAATTATTATCGTTTCATCTGTATTGGTTATGGTAGTAACCGGAAAAACAACCGACCTGCTACTCCAAAGAAAAGGAGTGGATACCGATGAATAATATATTTTTAAACTCAGCTACTCTTGGAGTGGTTATCAGTCTATTGGCTTATTATTTGGGTGTGTTTTTAAAGAACAAAACAAAAAAACCCTTCGTAAATCCTCTGCTGATATCTATCGTATTAGTCATTGTATTTTTACTTGTATTTGACATTGACTACGAAAGCTATAACCAAAGCGCCAAGTACTTAAGTTATCTGCTGACACCGGCTACGGTCAGCTTAGCAATTCCGCTTTATCAACAACTAGAGCTTTTAAAGAAAAATGTGGCAGCAATCCTACTTGGTATCTCATCAGGTGTTTTGACTAGTCTTCTCTCTGTGCTGGCTATGTCTGTTGTGTTTGGATTAAATCACAAAGAATATGTGACATTACTTCCGAAATCCATTACTTCTGCAATCGGCATGGGGTTATCAGAAGAATTAGGCGGCTACGCAACCATTACAATTGCCGTCATTATTGTAACCGGAGTTTTTGGAAACATGATTGCGGAATTCGCATGTAAGCTGTTTCGCATCAAACACCCAATCTCCAAAGGGCTTGCAATCGGAACCAGCTCACATGCCATGGGAACCACGAAGGCGCTGGAGTTAGGACAAATCGAAGGTGCTATGAGCAGCCTCTCCATTGTGGTTGCAGGACTGATGACGGTTTTACTTGCATCCTTCTTCGCGATGATGTATTAAAAAACGGTTTAACAAAAAACGCGTCAAGCAAACCGATTTTGGTTCGCTTTGACGCATTTTTTTGCATTTTATTTCCTTATTCACTTCGTAGTGCCAATACCGGATCTTTCTTCGCCGCCTGTCTTGATGGAATCAATCCACCAATCAATGTTAGAATAATACTTAGAATGACTAATACAATGGCAGCTCGAATCGGCAGCACCGCATTAATATCCATATTGCCGGTTAGACTGTGGATAATATAGTTAATCGGCGGAACTAGGGAGGCTGTCACTCCAATACCCAGCAAGCCGGCACACAATCCGACAATAAATGTTTCTGCATTGAAGATGGATGAAATATTTTTCTTAGATGCTCCAATTGCACGAAGCACACCAATCTCTTTGGTTCTCTCTAACACAGAAATATAGGTAATAATACCAATCATAATCGAAGATACAACTAATGAAATGCTGACGAACGCAATCAGCACATAACTTACACTGTCCACAATTGTTTTTACGGATGACATCAAGATTCCTGTTATATCTGTATATTTGATTACCTTTTCATCATCCTCTTTTTCCATCTTATCATTATAATCCTCCAAGAAGTCAAGGAATACTTCCTTGGATTCAAAATCTTTAAAATAGAATGATATAGAGCTTGGTTTATCTATTTCCTGATATCCAAGGGACAACAAATTCGTGTCTGCATTTTTCTCCACACTGCTGGCTGTCATAGTCTGCATCAGACGAGTAAGCTCCTCTTCTGTCATGTCAAACTTGAACGCCCCTGTTATCTTCTCCTGATCAACATTGAAAGATGTTGCAACTGTGCTTACTAACTTCCCGCTCAACTCTCCCACCTTGGAAAGAATGGTCTTTTGCATCACTGCCTCTGTCATACCCATTGCAAGCTGGTCGATTGTCGCAGCAACCTCTTTCTGAGAAACAACCCCTGCCACGATTTCGCTAACTGCCGCCTGATGTAACATGGCACTCATGTCTTGCCCACTTTCGCCCGGTTGTGCATCTTCTCGTGTCTGTATTTCTTGAACGGTTCCTGCTGCGCCACCATTCGGAGCCGTACTGTTTGTTGCATTACCGACAGTTCCACCTCCTGGAGTCGTACCGTTTGTTGCACCACCGACAGTTCCTCCTTGCGTGCCCTCTGAGTCTCCCATGTTTTGAACCGTAATAACACCTTGCAGCATTCCCTTCAAGAACTCTGTATACATGGCCTGATAGGTTACTTTCGGAACCAAATAAGCTGCTTCTAGATTTGCCAACGCCTCCTGACTGGATTCCTTCGCCATAAATGCATTCACAATGCCGTCTACCTGAGACATTTGAATCATGGCAATTCCCGTCGTTGGGTTTGCATTTGCGGAAATATACTCCTTCAGCATATTGGTTGCAAAGGTGACAAATGTGTCGCTAAGCGCTTTCTTAGCATTTGTATTGTCCGTTGTAATAGCTTTGGAGATTTCACCAATATAGCCTTCTGTCAGATTGGTAATATCCTTTTCACTGACAGTGCTTCCAAAGGCGGAGGAAAGCATTTCCGTATCAACGGAAATCATATCTTGAAAATCCAAACCTGCGTCCTGGCTCTCGTCATCAAAGCGTTTGCCACTGAACACATCCACTTCCTTATCCGCCAACTGCTTCTTTACAATCTCAGATTCAGAAGCCTGCTCAATCACATATTCTGTCAGCTCCTTGGTGTAACTTACTCCTGACATAAGACTTCCTGTACTGTTTCCATCCTTCGCACATACAACGCCCACAATCTTCAGCTCCAACGCCTCATCATAAACCTTTTGCATATAGGAAGCATCTGTTGACATATCTTCGTAAACATTGTAGGTTTCATTATATTTATATTTGTCTGATGGATTTACCAACTTTAATTGCAAATCCATCAGTTCTTCATAGGTCCATTCCAGTGGATCATTGGACTCTTCCACTTTCTCTCCCGCCATAATTTTAGCAATCATATCCATGAGTTCCTTATCATCACGGAGGCCCAAACTATACACCAATAAGTCTGACATTCCATTCGGCTCCGGCAACACTAAGATTACTTCATCATATTTTTTCGGCCATCTTCCTGCAAGTACATCGTATTGGGAACGAATTGTGTCCGGGTCATCCAGCATTTCCGTAAAGATAGACGAACTCATAGGCGACATGGACATCATCGTGGAGTTGGTTCCCATCATGGAAGCCATCATGGTGCTTGGATTCAGCTGCGCAACCTCATCATTACAATCAATGGTATAAATCATCGGGCTCACGCTGTACTGATAATCTACCAGATTCACCATGTCATCGACCTTATTTTCATTCTTCTCTAGATATTTCTTAAATGTGGTCAAATCATTTGTACCAATCTTAGAGAACATATTGCTGATATACTGTCTCTCCCGAACAGACTTCTCGCCTGTCCCCTCTCCCGTTTCCGAAACCATAGAAAGTAGCATGGATGTTGTATCTGCCGTCTCAGCTGTAATGGTCAGCGGGTAGGATGTTAAGGTATCTTCCTGAATTTTATCGATATAATTCTGGAAACCGGTTGACAAAGACAAAATCAGGGCAATTCCGATGATACCGATGGAACCTGCAAATGAGGTCAAAAGTGTACGTGCTTTTTTGGTCAACAAGTTATTAAAGCTAAGGGAAAATGCCGTAAAGATAGACATTTTTGCCTTCCCAAGATTCTTGTGTTCCGGCTCTATCATATCCTTGACATCCAGAATAAACGGGTCAGAATCATCTGTCACCTTTCCGTCCTTTAGTTTTACGATACGTGTAGAATATTCTTCCGCAAGCTCCGGATTATGGGTAACCATAATAACCAAACGGTCTTTTGCCACTTTTTTCAGGAGCTCCATTACCTGCACACTGGTCTCTGTATCCAGTGCCCCCGTCGGTTCATCTGCAAGTAAAATGTCCGGATTATTCACAAGTGCTCTGGCGATTGCAACTCTCTGCATCTGACCACCGGACATCTGGTTTGGCTTCTTATGAGCCTGCTCCTTTAGCCCTACCTCATCCAATGCCCTGAGTGCTCTGGCCTTTCGTTCCTTCTTGGAGATACCACCGATAGTCAAAGCAAGTTCCACATTGGACAGAACGGTCTGATGCATAATTAGGTTATAGCTCTGGAACACAAAGCCGATGGTATGATTTCGATAAGAATCCCAATCTCGGTCTTTGTAATTCTTTGTGGAAACATGATTGATAATCAAATCTCCGCTATCATAGCGGTCTAGCCCACCGATGATATTAAGCAGTGTTGTCTTTCCTGAGCCTGATGGCCCTAAAATCGACACAAATTCATTATCACGAAAATTCAAGCTGACATCCTTTAACGCATCCTGAACTAAATCTCCTGTTTTATATTGTTTTGATATGTTTTTGATTTGTAACATATATGTTCTACACCTCTATTATTTATTACTTTGCCATTATACTCCATTTTTTCCATATATCCAAGGGTACAACGCAGGATTTTATACAATTTATATTTATTTAATAAAATCATACAATATAATAGGAGACAGAAAATTTTGCTTCTGTCTCCTAGATACGATCTATAATTCTGCTTGTTCCAATGGCACAAGATACTGAGCTCTACGATTTTCCTGCTCTGCAAGATATGATTGGTCTGCTGACTCGTGCAATTCCTGCAAATATAAATGATGATTTCTCATAATGGCTTCGTTGTTCTTTCCAAGCATCAACATTGCAATGCTTGAACATTGGTCTGCTGTACGCTCATAATATGTAAGAATATCCATAAAAATCAATCCCGAATCAATGGAACATATTCCCTGACAAAGTCTTGCGGTATGCCTATCTTTCAAAAGCAATACCATATCATCAATAACTTCTTCCAGTGGTTCAATACGTCTTGTAATATAATCACTGTCATTTTCAAGCGCTTCTACTGTGAGTCGGAGAATTTCCTGAATAGCATCTGTAAGAATAGCTAATTCCTTCTTCGCTCCCTCTGAGAAGTTGTATCCACACTCATTCATTTTCTGTGCCATTTCATCCAGATTGGTCGCATAATCACCAATACGCTCAATGTCACGAATGCACTGCATTAATACATTTCGCTGGCGGTTGTCATTTTCTGTCTCTATATTTTGAGACAATGCAATCAGATAGTTGTCTGCGCTGTCTGTAAAACAGTCCAAACGATCCTCATATGCCAAAATTTCCGCTGAACGTTTGTTACTATATCTTTCATATTGCTTAATACTTCTTGTAATATTTTCTTTCGCAACAACAGCCATATCAACAACAACCTTTGTCACCTCATTTAACGCAAGGGTTGGGGCAATCATAAGTTTGCTATCCAAAACAGCCAACTCCGGATATGTGGTTTCTTCTGCCTCATCATCTTTTACAAATTTGCATGCAATCTTCACCAACAGATTTGTAAATGGCAATAAAACAATGGCTGTAATCAAGTTGAATATTGTTTGGAAATTGGCAATTGCACCACTATCTGATACACTTTCCCACAATCCCGGGAAGCCTCCACACATACGGATAATTGTCATTGCAATCATGAATAAGATGGTTCCGATTGTATTAAATACAATATGTACCACGCCGGTACGTTTCGCGTCTTTTGATGAGCCAATGGAGCATACCATAGCCGTTGTAACACAGGTACCAAGATTGATACCCATAATCATTGGGTATACCAATTCAAAAGTAATCACACCGGTGGAAGACAGAGCCTGCAAAATACCTACCATTGCAGAAGAACTCTGTATGATAACGGTAAGAATCAAACCTGTAAAGATTCCCAAAATCGGTATGTCACTAAAATATGAGAGAATGTCAATAAATGCTTGTGATTCAGCTAATGGGTCAACCGCTGCTGTCATTGACATCAAGCCGGTAAAAAGTACCCCAAATCCAAGTGCAATTGTTCCTGCATTTTTTGTTCTTTCCTTTTTAATAAACATAATAAACACAATACCGATAATTAAAGCAATCGGTGCCAGTGTGTCAGGCTTGAAAAAGTTCAGAATAGAACCTTCTGAGGATTTGATGTCCATCAGACGAATAATCTGTGCCGTTACGGTAGTACCGATATTGGCACCTAAAACAATGCTAACCGCTTGTCTAAGATTTAACACGCCAGCTCCTATAAGACCTACCGTCAAAACAATGGTAGCTGTGGAACTTTGGATAATTGCAGTTACCAGAGTACCGGTTAGCAATCCTAGAAATACGTTTTGCGTTAGTTTCCCTAACACATTCTTTAGTGCTGTTCCAGAACCTTGCTTCAAGCCATCTCCCATAATCTCCATACCGTAAAGGAACATGGCTAATCCGCCCAAGAGTTTAATTACTATCATAATGGTATTCATGTCGTCTTCTCCTTTGTCACAAAAAGCCTCTTGCCTTCTCAGCTACTACCTATTATACCAAAACTCATCAAATCTTCAACTGAAAATTAAAAAACATGTCAAAAAACGCCGAAAACTCGCGGTTTTCGACGTTTTTAAAACTATTTTATTATTAGAATTAGTTTCCTGCCTGAGCTGCAACTTCTGCTGCAAAGTCATCAACTTTCTTTTCCATACCTTCGCCTACTTCGAAACGCACTATGTTCTTGATTACAAGAGCACTGTTTACAGATTTAAGGTAAGCAGCAACAGTTTGTTTTCCATCTTCTGCTCTTACATAAGTTTGATCTAATAAGCAGATATCTTTTAATTGCTTAGAAACACGACCTTCAATTGCACCGCCAAAGATCTTATTTGCCATAATGTTTTCTTTGTCAGCCATAGCTAAAGTTACAAGTGTAGCTTTTGCTTCATCTGAAAGGAAGTTGAATAAATATTTATTATTCTTTTGTTCCTCATAGGTAGCAATATCTTCATCGCTCCAAATCTTTTCTGTGCAAGCTTTGTTAATTAAATCATTTAAAACTGGCTTTGGAAGGTTTGCTGGATCGTTTAATGAAGATTCAACAATAATTTCTCTGATTTTTGCAAGGCTTGCTTCATCAATATCAGCTCTGCTGATATACTCTGGTTTCATAGCTGCAACCTGCATAGCAACATTTGTAAGTGCTTCTTTAACATCTGCTGCACCATCTGCTGCAATGATTACACCAATCTTACCACCTGCATGAAGGTAGCTAGCTACACATTCTCCAGAAATTTTTTCAAATCTACGTACAGATAATTTTTCTCCGATTGTAGCAGTTTTTTCGATTAACGCGTCATTAAGACCATTCATTTCAAGAAGTGCTTCTACATCTTCACCGTTCTTACCACCATTTAAGCCAGAAACAAGTGCTGTGTCAGCTACTAACTGTACAAACGCCTGGAATAATTCGTTCTTTGCAACAAAGTCTGTTTCAGAGTTTACTTCTGCAACAACTACTTCATTGTTATTGAAAGCAACACGTGTGATACCTTCAGCCGCAATACGAGAAGCTTTCTTTGCCATTTTAGCTGCACCGCTTTTCTTTAATACTTCAACAGCTGCATCCATATCTCCGTTTGTTTCTGTAAGAGCTTTTTTACAGTCCATCATACCTGCGCCTGTCATTTCTCTTAATTCTTTTACCATACTTGCTGTAATTGCCATGATTATTTCCTCCAATATTCAATCTGAGAATTATTCTTCTGTAGCTACTTCTTCTACAGCTTCAACTGCTTCTTCAACTACATCTTCAACTTCAACAGCAGTTTCACCTTGGTTAGCTTCGATAACAGCATCAGCCATTTTAGCAACGATTAATTTAACTGCTCTGATAGCATCATCATTACCTGGAATTACATAATCCAATTCTTCTGGGTCGCAGTTCGTATCAGCGATACCAATCAATGGAATTCCAAGTGTGTGTGCTTCTTGAACACAGATTCTTTCTTTCTTAGGGTCTACTACGAAGATAGCATCTGGAACTTTCTTCATTTCTTTAATTCCGCCTAAGTTCTTTTCAAGTTTTTCCCATTCTTTCTTAAGTTCGATAACTTCTTTCTTAGGTAAAACTTCAAATGTTCCGTCTTCTGACATTCTTTCGATATCTTTTAAGCGGTTGATTCTACCTTGGATTGTTTTGAAGTTGGTTAACATACCACCTAACCATCTTTCACTTACGTAGTACATTCCACAACGTTCAGCTTCTGTTTTAACAGCGTCTTGAGCTTGTTTCTTTGTTCCTACGAAAAGGATTGTGCCTCCTTCAGCAGCTACATCAAAGATTGCTTTGTAAGCTTCATCTACTTTACCTACAGATTTCTGTAAGTCGATAATGTGAATACCATTTCTTTCTGTGTAGATGTACTCAGACATTTTAGGGTTCCATCTTCTTGTTTGATGTCCAAAGTGAACACCTGCTTCTAATAATTGTTTCATTGAGATTACGTTCATTTCTTTTTCCTCCATTTTTTGGTTTTTTTCTTCCATATACTTCCTTCTCTGCCACCACTCATCGAACGAAGAATGAGTTAGGCACCTACAGAGATAACCATATATGTGTTTTTTTTGCAACACGAGTAGTATAACATAGATATCCTAATATTGGCAAGCACTTTTCTTTCTTTTTTTACGCCTTAAAGCTTATTGCATCTTTTTCTTGCCTGCTCTTGTGCCCTGGGTATAATCAGCGGATTTTTACTAGTAAATACCCAGAAACGTCTAAATTTCTTCGAAAATCAGGCTGTTTTGCTTGCAACTTTCTATAATTTACCATCTGCACAGTAAAAATACCCACGATTCATTAAAATCGTGGGTATAAGACCATGTTAAAAACCAATTTATAGAAAGTCACATTTAAAAACAGTATACCGAGCAAAATTTTATCAAACATCTACCAATATCTTCGAATAGCAAGAATGTCTTTCAAATATACTGTTGCTTCTTTTACTACATCACCTGTATGCGGTGCATGTATAACTCGAGAATTACCTATGTATATTGCCACATGGCCGGAGTAACAGATTACATCACCCGGTTTAGCTAATGATACGCCATAGCTTTCCTTGGTATTTCCATCTGCAACCCAAATCGCTTTTCCGGCTCTTCTCTGGTCATAAGAGACTCGCGGAATGGAAATACCAACCACTTTATGACAATACTGTGTAAGTCCGGAACAATCCAAGCCTTTGTACGGTGCCGTTCCACCCCAAACATACTCCACACCAAGTTGGGTTCTTGCGGCAGCAACAATAGCATTTCCTACACTCTGGTCACCAGTGCCGTTATAGCCCCATATAATAGTTTGTTGTTTTTTCTCCTCTTCTGCTTTTAACGCAGCTTGGCGAGCGGCTTCATTAATCTGATCTTGAATGTTACCTACTTCAGCTTTTTTATCTTTAATCTTTTTATCCAGCGTTCTCTGCTTCTGCGTCATGTTCGCCTGCAGTTTTTCCAAGGAGGCTTGTTCCTCTTCCAAGGACACCTTTAGCTGAGCAATCTCTTCTTTAACAGCAACATATTCATTCAGCGCCTTGCGGTCATACTCATGTACAGCCTGCACATTCTCCATGTTCTGCAACATTTCAGCAATGCTTCCGGCTTCCATAATCATCTGCAACATGCTGCTATTGCCTTTCTCGTACATAGCCACGATACGTTTCATCATATCGTCATGTTGCTTCTGTTCATTTACTTTCGCCTCTTCTAGACGTTCTGTTGCATCGATAATTGCTTCCCCCGTTGCAATCAGCTTCTGCTCCGTCACATTGATTTCAGTCATAAGTTCTGTCAACTCTGCCTGTAGTGACTTCATCTCTTTTTCCGCCTGTTTCTTTTGTTGTTCTAACTGGCTTTGAGTAGGTGCTGCAAACACACTTGTTGCGAATACGCTTGCCATCAAAACAAACAGAATCAGTGTTCTACGAATTTTTCTCATCGTATCTCCCCTTTATAAATTTTTCTCGCCCCATAAGTAATTACATTTTACAACATTTTACAGTTTTTTTCAATACAGTCTGCCAAATTGGTTAATTTTTCCTGTCGTATTTTCCCGTAACACAAACAAAGAGGGGTTTTCGCACCCCTCTACTCAACAACACCTTCAAATCCCAGGTCATCTAATGCTTCTAATGCTGTTTTCACACAGTGTTCGCATCCATTGATTGTCACCGTCTTATCTGCCAGACTAACGGTAAAATCCAGGCCTTCCTCCGTTAAAAGATTTGTAATTCTTGCCACACATTTTTCACAATGCATGTCTTCTACTTGGATTACTGTCATTTTATTTTTCTCCTATCATTTTATAATTTGTATCTACGAAGTCGCAACGCATTACTTACCACACAAACAGAACTGAAGGACATGGCAAACCCACCAATAATTGGACTGAGCAGCATGCCATTGATTGGGTACAATACTCCTGCTGCAAGTGGGATTCCACATAGGTTATAAAAGAACGCCCAGAACAGATTCTGCTTAATGTTTCGAATGGTTGCTTTGCTAAGCTTGATTGCTTTATATACATCATTTAAATCGGATTTCATGAGTACTACATCGCTGGAATCCAGGGCGATATCGCTTCCGCTGCCAATGGCAACCCCTACATCAGCCTGTACAAGTGCCGGCGCGTCATTGATACCATCTCCTACCATCATAACGCATTTTCCTTCTTTTTGCAGTTGTTCCACAACGGATGCCTTGTCATTTGGAAGTACTTCTGCAATCACGTGATCTACGCCAACCTTTTTCCCAATATAATCAGCCGTCAGTTGATTGTCCCCTGTCAGCATGTAAACTTCAATACCTAAGTCTTTGATTTTACGAATAGCATCCGGGCTGGTTGCCTTCAACGTATCTGCTACACATATCATACCGATTGCTTGCCCGCTTCTTGCCACGAACATCGGTGTCTGACCTTTGTTTGCAAATTCGCCAGCCTTCTGCTCGTATTCCTTATAATCAATTCCTTGCTCTACGCAAAGCTTCTGATTTCCAATATAATAAATTTGTCCTTCCAGTGTTGCCTCAATCCCCTGTCCGGTGATGCTTTGGAACTCAGATACCTTCCCAAGCTCTAAGCCTTTTTCCTTGGCATCATTGACAATCGCCTGGCCTAACGGATGCTCAGACACCTGCTCACAAGATGCTGCAATTCGCAGCAGCTCATTTTCAGAAATCTCATGACTGATAATGCGAGTAACTGCCGGTTTCCCTTCTGTAATGGTTCCCGTTTTATCTAATACAACTGCATTTACCTTGTGGCTAATTTCCAA
>JAZSDK010000102.1:0-13549 GCA_045531155.1 Faecalimonas sp.
ATGCACCACTCTTATTCACAATATCTACATTTGCAGCAAGGTCTAAGATATCTCCTTCTTTCGAAATACCTTTGCCATACATAATATCGAATTCTGCCTCTTTGAACGGTGGCGCAATCTTATTCTTCACAATCTTAATTCTTGTGCGGTTACCAACCATTTCACCGTTCTGTTTTAAGGTCTCAATCTTTCTGACATCCATACGTACAGATGCATAGAACTTCAATGCCCTACCACCTGTTGTTGTCTCCGGATTACCAAACATAACGCCAACCTTCTCACGTAATTGGTTAATAAATACTACAATACAGTTTGACTTACTGATAACCGGTGTTAACTTACGAAGTGCTTGTGACATCAATCTTGCCTGAAGTCCCACATGGGAATCTCCCATATCGCCATCAATTTCCTGTCTTGGCACCAAAGCTGCAACGGAGTCAATAACAATGATATCCATTGCACCTGAGCGCACCATGGTCTCAGCAATCTCTAAGGCTTGGTCACCACTATCCGGTTGTGAAATATATAATTCATCGATATCGACACCAATATTTTTTGCATACACAGGATCCAGCGCATGTTCCGCATCAATAAAGCCTGCAATACCGCCACGCTTTTGTACCTCTGCAATCATATGTAAGGTGACCGTCGTCTTACCACTGGATTCCGGGCCGTATACTTCAATAACTCTTCCCTTCGGAACTCCGCCAAGTCCTAGCGCAATATCAAGGCTAAGTGAACCGGTAGGAACTGTCTCTACCGAAATATTGGCTCCGGCATCTCCCAATTTCATAACGGTTCCTTTTCCAAAATCTTTCTCTAATTTGGATATCGCTGCATCTAACGCTCGTTTTTTATCTTCATTTGCCATATTTTAAATCTCCTCTGCGATTACGAACTTATGTTCGCTTTTTTATTTAATATACTATTATACTTATTTTTAAATGTCAACTACTTTTTTAGGGGAATATGAGATTTTTGTTTCTATTCAGCCATGCGGCAAATGTATGTATGGAAACGTCATGCTTGCATGTAAGTTGACATTACATATATTTGACATATGGCGCTTAGCATAAGCGAGAAAAAGCGCAGCGGATTCGAGCTTTATGGCTGAATAGTATAGATTTGGAAGGGTAAATGTATCATAACACAAAAAAGGAAGATATGAAAGTCATATCTTCCTCAAAATTTTTAATATTTCTCAGCCACTTCACCGCGTTTTTTATAAATGCTGTTTTCCGGAACAAATTCTCTCACCATAGAAAGCGGATAAATGTTGGTATGCTTTCCGATTACTGTTCCCGGATTCAACACAGATCCACAGCCAACTTCCACTTCATCGCCAAGCATTGCGCCAAATTTCTTAAGTCCTGTTTCAATTGGACCTTCCGGCGTTTTAACTGTTGTTAATGTCTTATCAGACTTCACATTTGAAGTGATGGAGCCTGCACCCATGTGCGCCTTATACCCAAGAATGGAATCTCCTACATAATTGTAGTGCGGTACTTGCACCTTATTGAATAAGATAACATTTTTTAATTCGGTGGAGTTTCCTACAACTGCACCTTCTCCTACGATTGCATTTCCACGGATAAATGCACAATGCCTCACCTCTGCATTTTTTCCGATAATGGTCGGTCCATTGATAAACGCTGTTGGCGCCACCTTTGCACTTTTGGCAATCCACACATTTTCCCAAACCTTTTCATATTCATCTTTCGGTAATGAATTTCCCAGTTCCACGATAAAGGCACCAATTTTTGGAAGCACTTCCCATGGATAGATTACCCCTTCAAAGATATCTTTTGCAATTGTTTCCTCTAAATTATAGAGTGCTTTGACCGTTAATTGTTCCATCTTAAATCCCCTTTTTATTTATAATATTTTGCCACTTTATCGTAGCATTGTTTCAATTGATATTGGTTATTAAGCCCTAGCACACCATTAGTTCGACTTGCTATAAAATTCTCCAGCTTCACCATGTATTCCTCTGATGTAATCTGTCCTTCTGCCACATAGGTAAGTCCTTTTTCCCAACTGGCGGTAAGTTCAGGGTTCAAAAGCGAACGGATAGAATTCTCCACCACATCAAACACCATTTCACCCAGCAATGTAGGTGTAATAATCTGTGTTTTTCCATTTAAGCTCAAATACTTGATATGAATAAGCTTCTTAAGTATCTCTGCACGTGTTGCACTGGTTCCGATTCCACTTCCCTTAATTTGTGCGCGAAGTTCCTCATCCTCAATTAACTGACCGGCATTTTCCATTGCAAGAATAATGGAACCTGAATTGTAGCGTTTTGGCGGAGTAGTCTCACCTTCCTTTACTGCCAGATCCTGTACCGGTAAAACAGAACCCTTCTGTACCGTTTTTAGCATTTCAAACAGACCTGCATCCACTTCTGCTTCGTTGCCCACGCCAACCACTTTCAGATAACCTTCTTCCGCCAACACTTTAAAGTTTGAGAAAAATGATTCCCCACGCATTTGGGTGGTGATACTCATTTTATGATAAACAGCTGCCGGATAGAAGATGCTAAGAAATCTTCTTACAATCGTGTCATACACCTGCTTTGCGGTTGCCGAAACGCTTGCCAAAGCAGCAAGTCCCTGACCGGTTGGTATAATTGCATAATGATCCGTGATTTGCTTATCATTGACATATTTAGTCTTTTCTAACCCTTTATGGCTTCCAAACTGTAAAATATCCTGCAAATATGGTTTTGCTATATCATATTTAGCCAAACCGTTCAGATTCTTTGAGATTTCCTTAGCTACTGCTGTTGATAGCACACGAGCATCCGTTCTCGGATACGTAACCAATTTCTTTTCATACAATTCCTGCACAATCTTAAGAGTTTCATCCGGACTAATTTTAAACCGTTTGGAACACTCATTTTGCAACTCCGCCAGATTGTATAACAGAGGTGGTGCCTTCTTTTCTATTTTCTTCTCTACAGAAGCTACGGTACATTGTAATGGCTGTTCCTCGCTCAAGTAAGCAATTAATTCTTCCGCTTTTTCTTTCTTTTTAAAACCGTTTTCTTTATATAAATCAAAGCTTTCAAAATAGCGGGAGCCTTTTACACTCTTCCACTCTCCTTCGAAAGATTTCTCCCCTAATTGAATGGTGCTTAACACACGGTAAAAGGGGGTTTTTACAAAATCTCGAATTTCCCGTTCCCTTCGTACAACCATACCAAGCACGCAGGTCATAACCCGTCCTACGGACAATACGGTTCGGTCTGTTTTCATAAAGGTAGAAAGAGTATTGCCATATTTCAAGGTCAAAAGTCTAGAGAAATTGATTCCCATGAGATAATCTTCCTTCGCGCGAAGATATGCGGATGCCGAAAGATTATCGTATTCTTCCAAATCTTTCGCCTCACGGATGCCACGCAAAATTTCTTCCTCTGTCTGTGAATCTATCCAGACGCGTTTGCGCTTCTTGTCTTTTACGCCTGCCATCTGTTCTACCAGACGATAAATATATTCCCCTTCACGCCCGGAGTCGGTGCAAACATAAATTGTATCAACATCCGGACGATTTAAGATATTACTTACAATGCGAAACTGCTTCTCTACATTCGCAATCACTTCGTACTTAAAGTCTTTCGGAATAAATGGAAGAGTTTCCAAACTCCATCGTTTATATTTTTCGTCATAAACTTCCGGATAACTCATAGTGACAAGATGTCCCACACACCAAGTTACAATCGCATTATCTGCTTCCAGAAAACCGTCTTGCCTTTTCGTATTCAATTTTAATGCTTTTGCAAATTCCTGGGCCACGCTTGGCTTTTCTGCAATAAATACTGATTTACCCATATATGTTCCTTTACATCTCTTTTGCAATTCTCACAAAATACTATTCATCATTATATCATGTGCATAAAAAAAAGGAAAGCACTAAGGCTTTCCTTTTTACTCGCTTATTTTGCCTGAATATATCCTTTTGCCGTTAAGGTTTCTGCACAGAGGATTGCTCCGCCTGCCGCACCACGAACGGTATTGTGTGACAATCCAACGAATTTGAAATCATACACTTTGTCTTCACGGAGACGGCCAACAGATACACCCATTCCGTTTTCGTAATCTACATCAAGATTTACTTGTGGGCGATTGTCCTCTTCTAAATACTGAATAAATTGTTTTGGCGCACTTGGAAGCTCTAACTCTTGTGGAAGACCTTTGAAGTTCACCAATTTTTCAATCAGTTGTTCTTTTGTCGGCTTCTTTGCAAATCTAACAAATACAGCTGCTGTATGTCCGTTTAGTACAGGGACACGGATACATTGTGTTGTGATAACCGGTCCTTCTGCTTTTACGATTTCACCATCAACAACTTTACCCCAGATACGAAGTGGTTCTTGTTCACTCTTTTCTTCTTCTCCACCAATGTATGGAATAATATTTTCAACCATTTCCGGCCAGTCTTTGAAGTTCTTGCCTGCACCTGAAATTGCCTGATATGTAGTTGCTACCACTTCTGTTGGTTCAAATTCCTTCCATGCTGTAAGTACCGGTGCATAGCTTTGAATCGAACAGTTTGGTTTAACTGCTACGAAACCTCTTGTTGTTCCAAGACGTTTTTTCTGTGCTTCAATAACATCAAAGTGCTCTGGATTAATTTCCGGAACTACCATTGGAACATCCTTTGTCCAACGGTGTGCACTGTTGTTAGAAACAACCGGTGTCTCTGTCTTTGCATATGCATCTTCAATAGCTTTGATTTCTTCTTTTGACATGTCAACTGCACTAAATACAAAATCAACGCTTGCAGCTACTTTTTCTACTTCATTTACGTTGGCAACCACCAAGTTCTTTACGCCTTCCGGCATTGGTGTTGTCATTTTCCAACGTCCGCCTACTGCTTCTTCATATGTTTTACCAGCTGATCTTGGGCTTGCTGCTACTGTCACAACCTCATACCAAGGATGATTTTCCAATAATGCGATAAAACGCTGTCCTACCATGCCTGTTGCTCCAAGAATACCAACTCTTAATTTCTTATCCATCGTTAAAACCCTCTTCCTGTATGTACGTTTTTTATAATATTTTACGATATTATAACATTTCTTATGTTAATGCAAGTAATTTTCATAGATTTTGATAACTTTTTCCATGGATTCCTTACTAGGTGCACCTATTGTTGTACGTTTATCCACGCATGTTTTCATGCTGATAGCTTCATAGATATCTTCTTCAAATACCGGTGATATAGCCTTGTATTCTTCTAATGTCATGTCATCAAGGGCAATATCCTTCTCGATACAATAAAGTACCAACTGTCCAACAATGCCATGAGCATCACGGAAAGCCACCCCGTGATTTACTAAGTAATCTGCTGCATCTGTCGCATTTGTGAAACCGTTCTTTGCGCTATCCTCCATCACGTCTTTGTTAAATCTCATGGTACGAAGCATGCCTGTAAATAATGCAAGACATCCCTTTGTCGTGTCAATGGCATCAAATACGAATTCCTTATCTTCCTGCATATCCTTATTATATGCTAGAGGAATTCCTTTCATGGTTGTAAGAAGTGACATTAATGCTCCATACACACGTCCTGTCTTACCACGAACCAATTCCGCAATATCTGGGTTCTTCTTCTGTGGCATAATACTGCTGCCTGTACTGTAAGCATCGTCAATTTCCACAAAACGATACTCGTTGGAATTCCAGATAATTACTTCCTCCGAAAAACGGCTCAAATGCATCATAATTGTTGCCATTGCAGATAGTAATTCAATCAAATAATCTCTGTCTGCAACAGAATCCATACTATTCAAGGTTGGTCCGTAAAATCCAAGTAATTCTGCTGTCATATTACGGTCTAATGGATAGGTTGTACCGGCAAGGGCACCTGAACCTAACGGACAGTAATTCATGCGGTCATAAATGTCTGTCAAACGCAAGCGGTCTCTGTGGAACATTTCAAAATATGCTCCCATATGATGAGCCAAGGTAATTGGCTGTGCCTTTTGCAAATGGGTAAATCCTGGCATGAAAGTTTCTGTATTATCCTTCATAATCTGAAGCAATACCTTCAAAAGTTCTTTTAGAAGGTCGTCTAATGCATCGATTTCATCCCTTGTATAAAGCTTCATATCAAGTGCAACCTGGTCATTACGGCTTCTACCTGTATGTAATTTTTTTCCTGCCTCTCCAATTCTATCAATCAGAGTTGCCTCTACGAAACTGTGAATATCCTCATATGTATCAGAAATTTCAAGTGTTCCTTCCTGAACATCCTTCAAAATCCCTTGAAGTCCGTCAATAATCTGTTCCTTCTCTTCCTCTGTTAAAATCTCTTGTTCTGCAAGCATGGTTACGTGGGCAATACTGCCTCTAATATCCTGCTCATAAAATTTCTGGTCGAAAGAAATAGATGCATTAAAATTGTAAACTAACTGATCCGTTTCTTTCGTAAATCTTCCACCCCAAAGTTGTGCCATGATTCATTTCCTCTCTATTCTTTATTTGTAACTGTTCAGAGCCAAGCAAAATTTTATAAAACAGACGTAAAATGCTTGCATTTTTAAGGATGTTTTTAAAATTTTATTTGGCGGATACGCCACACTGAGAAAACACAACGTGTTTTCGAGGTTGGTTCTGAACAGTTAGCTTTATTTTTCTCGTTGACTGTCACCGAATGAAAATTCACAGCCACAATAATCTTGTCTATATAAGCCATACTCTTTCGATAATTCAATCGAGCGTTTATATCCATTCTTCTTTTTAAAATCGGATGGCAAATATGCAACACCATATTTGTCTGCCAATTTATTTCCAATTTCATTTAATTTCTCTGCATTCTTTAACGGGCTAATGGTAAGTGTTGTTGTAAAATAATCAAACTCGCCTTCCTTTGCCATCTTAGCAGTCTCCTCCAAACGGAGGGCATAACATCCAAAGCATCTCGCTCCGCCTTCTTTTAAATTCTCCATCCCCTTTGCCATCTCATAAAACTTATCACTGTCATAAGCTCCTGCAGTAAAAGACACCGGATATTTTGTCGGCATATCATGAATCAATGTCTGCTGTTCCAAGATGCGTTTTGTATATTCGCTTTCCGGAAAAATATTTGGATTATAATAGAAAACCGTAATCTCAAAAAACTCAGACAAGTACTCCAATACATAACTGCTACATGGTGCACAACAGCTATGTAATAATAATCTGGGAACCGCTTGTTCCTTCTGTAACTGTTCAATTCTACTCTCTAACTCTTTTTGGTAATTCATCTTATTTGCCCTACACCTAATTATAACAGTTTAGCAATACAGCTCTGATTATAACCTTTTCTTTGCTTTCATTCAAGCACCGTTTCCATTTTTCTACATAAAATAAACTATATTTAAAGGAGGTGTGTCATGGAAAACATCTTAGAACTCCAAGATATTAGCCATTCTTATCATGGCATAGAGGGCGAAACGAAAGCTCTCTCTCATCTTTCCTTCTCACTAAAGCAAGGAGATTTCATTAGCATTGTCGGACCTTCTGGCTGCGGGAAATCCACCTTACTATCGATTATTTCCGGTCTCATTCCTCCTGAAAACGGGAAGGTTGTTTTAAGCGGAAATCATATCGGGTATATGTTGCAAAAAGACCATCTTTTAGAATGGAGAAGTGTCTATCGTAATATTATACTGGGACTCGAAATACAACACAAAATCACTTCCGGCACCAAAGAAAAGGCTTTGAAACTATTAAAACAATACGGGTTAGAGCAATTTGCAAATGCAAAACCATCCGAACTATCTGGTGGTATGAGACAGCGTGTTGCACTAATCCGTACCCTTATTTTAGAGCCCGATTTGCTTCTTTTAGATGAACCATTCTCTGCGCTCGACTATCAAACCCGCCTTGCAGTTGGCGATGATATTGGTCAAATAATCCGCAGAGAAAAGCGTACCGCTATATTGGTAACTCACGATTTGGCAGAAGCCATTAGTTTAGGAGACAAGGTGCTTGTCTTAACCGAACGTCCTGGTTCCGTTAAGACGATTATTCCAATTTCTTTCCCAGAGGATAAAAATACACCTCTACTTCGTCGTAGTACAACAGAATTCAACGAATACTTCGATATCATATGGAAGGAGTTGAACGTAGATGAGTAACGTATCACAAAACCAACTTGCGTTTTTAAAGAAACAAAAGCTGCATCGCCTGTTTGTACGCACTTGTCGCATTTTTGTTTTTATAGCGTTCCTACTTCTATGGGAATTGACTACACGCTTTGGAATCATTGATTCCTTTGTTTTTAGTAGTCCAAGCAAGGTAATTCATTGTTTTTGGGGCATGGTCCTTGACAAAAGTATTTTCCTTCACATTGGTATTACCCTATATGAAACATTGGTAAGCTTTCTGTTGGTCACCTTATTTAGTGTACTACTTGCCACGCTGTTATGGTTCAGCCGAAAGCTTTTGGAGATTACGGAACCTTTCCTTGTTGTGCTAAACAGTCTTCCGAAATCTGCGCTTGCACCGCTTTTGATTGTGTGGCTTGGAGCCACTCCTAAGACCATTATTGTGGCAGGTATGTCGGTAGCTATATTCGGAAGTATTATGAATATGTCTACTAGTTTCCGCGAGGTAGACCCTGAGAAAATCAAATTAGTTTACACTTTAAGAGGAACCAAGTATCAGGCACTGACAAAGATTGTCATTCCTAGCTGCATTCCTGCCATAGTCAGCAACATGAAGGTCAATATTGGACTTTGTCTGGTTGGTGTGGTGATTGGGGAATTCCTAGCCGCCAGAAATGGGCTTGGATATTTGATTATCTATTCCAGTCAAGTCTTCAAGATGGATTGGTTACTCATGTCGATAGTAATACTCTGTATCTTGGCGATGGGATTATATGCACTGATTAATATTGTAGAAAAACTTTATCAGAAATATTTTTAGGCACTACAAAAAAGCGGTTGTGGATATACTGCAACTGCTGTACATAATTTATTTGAGAACTTGACAGAAATTCCCATTAATAGTATGATTTTAATAAGAATGCATATCTTTCGAAAGTGAGGAATGTACATATGTCAAATGAACATAAAGACCAAATTAGAATTGTACAGGAAACGGTAGCCGGCAAAGAAATTACTTTTGCACATGTAATGGGCGGTCCTGATCCAATTATATATCAGAAGCTTGGTTTGAATCCACAAGTAGACTACGGCTCTTCCGCTATTGGAATTATGAATATGACTCCACCGGAATCTGCTGTTATCGCCTCGGATATCGCTGTTAAGAGTGGTAATATCTATCTTGGATTTGCAGACCGTTTCACAGGAACTTTAATCATAACCGGAGAGATTTCCGATGTAATGTCTGCCATGAACGAAATCGTGGAGTACTTCCGTGATTCCTTAGAATATGTAGTCTGCAAGGTTACAAAGAGATAGGACGTGCTGCTATGACTCGAATCACAAAGGAACAACTTTTGGAAAAAATTTTTGATGATGACTTTGAACAGTTAATCGGCAAAAAATTACGCATGACTCGTGTGCGTGTTCCTGGAAAGGAAATTTGTCTGGCTCATATTATCAATCCGTCAGACCCTAGCATCTATCAGAACCTAGCCTTGCATATCGGCGTTCATGAAGGGGAAGACCATACAGGTGAAACACTTGGTCTCATCCGTTTCACGCCATGGGAGGCTGTTGTGGTGGCTGCAGATGTTGCAACAAAAAGTGCAGACATACAGGTTTGTTTTATGGACCGCTTCTGCGGCTCTCTTATTATTTCAGGAAAGTTAGCGGATGTTCAATCTGCTGTGGAATCAGTCGTACAATTCTTTGGAGAAGAATTAGGATTTACAGTTTGCAAAATCCATAAAAGTTAAATAAAATCAGGTGACTTATGAAAAAATTGTTTTTGATGGGAAGAAGTGAAGCCGGAAAAACTTCTCTTACACAGGCATTAAAGGGTGAAGAACTTCATTATGTAAAAACTCAATACACCACAACTGAAGATAATACCATCGACACACCAGGAGAATACGCTGAATCCAAGCGTTTCAGTGTGGGATTAGCATGTTTTTCCTTTGAAGCGGATGTTATCGCACTTGTACAGGCTGCTGACGAGCCATTTAATGTGTTTAGCGCCAGTCTCCGCTCTTTTATCTTACGTCCCCTTATTGGAGTCATAACGAAAATCGACTCACCTTATGCTAATATTCCAATGGTTAAACAATGGATGGAAAACGCCGGATGTGAACGTATTTTCCTAATCGACAACACCACCCGTGAAGGGGTAATGGAACTTTTAGAATACTTAGAGGATGATTTACCTTCACTCACTATGGATCAAGCAAAATTCAAACAAGACTTAGGTCTATGTGAATGGGATCCGCTTCCGGAGGGCGTTGAATATCCGGAGAGATTATAGATTATAACGACTATATAACAAAAGCAGTTGCGACTCCGCAACTGCTTTTACTTTACTTATTTAAAACTCACAAATCCATAGCTTTCTAATATCTGAAAGAACTTTGCCAGTCTCGGATACAAAGGCTCTGCCTTGTCCCCAAACTGTTCTTTTACGTGCACACCAAGTTCGATGATATTTTGCTCACCGTCAATCAGCGGCCAGACAAAACTTCCATTCTCGTCCAGATGTACCTGTGTGTATTCTGGCTTCTTCAAAAGCTTCTGTGTTATCTTTTTCATAAGACCTGTGTTATGCACATACAAGGTAACTATCCCCTTTTCATCTGCATCCCATCTTAAGCCCTCTTGTCTTACCGGAATATTATCCAGATAGTTTTCATTTATTGCTTCTTTCCTTTTTGCCATCAGATAACACCTTACGCTTTTTTGTCACGTTTTTTCCAGATTGTAAACTTCAATAAACATAAAATCATCAGGCCAAATACCACTAAACTGGCAATGTTAGAAACTGCCGGTGGCAAGTTCAGTAAACCGCTAATATCTATTGCACTGTCTACACCTACTACTGCCAATACAGCAAGAAGGATACCAACAAGACCTTCACCCGCAATCATACCAGAGCAGTAAAGAATACCATCTGTGATAATTTCTTCTTTTTCTTTCTCTTCTTTCTTCATCTTGTCGAAGAATAAACGGATAATACCACCAATCATGATACATGCGTTTAATTGAACTGGTAAATATACACCAATTGCAAACGGAAGTACCGGAATACCCAAAAGTTCGATAACTACTGCTAGACAAACTCCTACAAATACAAGTCCCCAAGGGAGGTTACTGTCCATAACACCTTCGATAATCATTTTCATCAAAGTTGCCTGTGGAGCACCAAGTTGTTCAGAACCAAATCCCCAAGCTGCATCCAAAAGATAAAGAACTCCACCAATTGCAAATGCAGATGCAACAACACCAATCACTTCACCAACTTGTTGTTTCTTAGGTGTTGAACCAAGTAAGTAACCAGTCTTTAAATCCTGTGATGTGTCACCAGAAATAGCTGCTACGATACAAATGATAGAACCAATTGCAATTGCTCCCTGCATACCGTGAGCACCAACATCGCCTGTAATCTTCAGGATTAAGGTTGCAATAAGTAATGTTGCAATGGCCATACCTGATACCGGGTTATTTGAGCTTCCTACTAAACCAACCATTCTGGAAGAAACAGTTGCAAAAAAGAAACCAAAAATAACTACAATAATTGCACCAACCAATGAAACCGGAACTGCCGGTACTAACCAAACGAGTAAAGTTAATACTAAAATTGCACCAAGAACAATCTTCATATTCAAATCTTGTTCTGTACGTCTAGTAGATGTAGAACCTACACCACCTTTTAAACTCTTCATTGCATCCGCAAATGTGCGAACGATAAGTGGAAGTGACTTCACTAAACTAATAATACCACCTGCAGCCAAAGCACCTGCACCAATGTAACGTATGTAGCTGCCCCAGATTCCGCTTGCTCCATCTGCTGCAAAAATTTCACCAATTGTTTCTGTACCCGGATATAGAATTGCAGAACCACCAAAAAGTACAATCAGTGGAATCAATACCATCCAGCTCACTACACCACCAGCAAACATATAAGAAGAAATCTTTGGCCCACAGATATAACCTACTGACATAACAGCCGGATAAATTTGTGTTCCGATTTCGCCGGCAAAGCCTTTGAAACGAAGTGATACTTCACTTGGTACTACCTTCAAGCCGTCAATTACAAACTTAAATGCACCTGCAATACCCATACCTGCAAATACAGTAGTGGCATTTGCACCGCCTTCTTCGCCTGCCAAAAGCACTTCTGCACATGCCTGTCCTTCCGGATATGGCAAAATACCATGTTCTTTTACAATAAGTGCATTTCTAAGTGGCACCATAAAGAACACACCTAAAAGACCTCCAAGCAATGCAATCAATGTAATTTCAACAATGCTCGGTTTCTCCATCACACCTTCTGCTGCCCACAAGAACAAAGCAGGTAATGTAAAAATAGCACCTGCTGCAAGAGATTCACCTGCAGAACCAATTGTCTGCACTAAATTACTCTCCAATATTGAGTTTTTCTTCATAATCACACGGATAACACCCATAGAAATAACGGCTGCTGGAATCGACGCTGATACAGTCATACCAACACGTAATCCAAGATACGCATTTGCTGCACCAAAAATAACAGCGAGGATAATACCCATAACGATTGAAGTAACTGTTAATTCCGGAGTGATTTTTTCAGCCGGAATATAAGGTTTAAATTCGTTTTTGTTTTCCATGTTAAAACCTTTCCTTTCTTTTATTTTAGTCTTTAAATACTTTATCGCTATGACAAAACAAAGTATTCAAATAATTATAACATAAGATATATGCTTATGTCATTATGTTTTTGTGGCGACGCATATGTTTTTACTGTACTTTCTGTTTTATAACTACGACTAGTTTTGACAAACACTCTTTGTTTTTGCTTTGTGGGTATAATACTACAGATTTTGCCCTTTGATACCCAGAATTTTCTTTTTTTCATAAGAAATCTACCTGTTTTTCTTGAAACTTTCTATAAAACTTGATATATGACATGAAAATACCCAGAATTTATCAAAATCCTGGGTATTAAGTCCTTGAATTAGCCTTATTATAGAAAGTGTACCCTTCGATGCACTTTTTTCTCCACATTGTGCCTCGCAAAAGAATCTTTCGCATTATAGTCTAGCAACACCTGTATCTCTTGCTGCCTGTGCTACTGCTTTTGAAACCGCGTCTTTCACGCGTGAGTCAAATGCAGCCGGAATGATATAATCTTCATTCAGTTCTTCATCAGAAATTAAGTTTGCAAGTGCAAGTGATGCTGCAATCTTCATTTCTTCATTGATTTCTCTTGCACGTACATCAAACGCTCCACGGAAAAGTGCCGGGAAAGCAAGTACGTTATTCACTTGGTTAGGGAAATCACTACGACCTGTAGCAATTACACGAGCCCCACCTGCTTTTGCTTCGTCCGGATAAATCTCCGGTGTTGGATTGGCACATGCAAATACAATCGCATCTTTGTTCATTGTCTTTACCATTTCCGTTGTTAAAGAACCCGGAGCCGAT
>JAZSDK010000060.1:0-3319 GCA_045531155.1 Faecalimonas sp.
CTCGCCAAATTTTATCGATGGCTATTTTTTTATGATGTATGAACCACAACAATTGATGGAACGCATCGAAAAGCGATTGAAAGAAAGCGATTGTACCGATGCCGACAAGAAAATCCTGAAAGAACTCTACGATTCGTTGGACGAAGACGGCAACAACATTATGTTTATCGGAAAACTGAAGAAATAATGCTTGAATCGAATAAAACTCAAATCAAGAAAGAGTTGTCGGAACTACTGGCTCAGTACTACGACGGTTCCTTCTCCCGAATGGCGTGCGACTACATCCACGCCACGGGAATGACGGAGGAAGAAGTGGAAGCTTTGCTGGAAGCGATGAGGGATAGTAAAAGCATGAAATTGACAGAAGAAGATTGTCATGTGGTAGCTATTTGTAAATTGAAAGATTAATAACAGAAGGAAAGAGTAGAAAATTTATTATTAATAGGTTAGAATTCGATTACATTTGCAAGTTGAATTCGCCTAACAAATTTATCTTATGAAAATCTTTATAACTTTCATCTTTTTATGTTTGTTTACCCTTAGTTCATGCTCCGGAAGCAATAATAAGTCTAATGAACAAACAAAAACTAAAGAAGATTTAGTTGTAGAAAGTATTGTAGAAAACAATGCTAAAACACCTACGATTGACACAAACAAAAAATATCCATTCAAAGAAATTATATTGAATGATTTGGCAGATATTACCTATATTCCAATAGAAACGAACGATCATGTACTTATAAATAATGGGATTAATGCTTTGAGTCATTTTTCTGACAAATACATAATCATCGTTAATTATAAGAGTTACGACTGCTACATTTTTGATAGAAACGGAAAGATTATCAACTTCTTCAATCATAAAGGACAAGGTCCTAATGAATATCTAAACATTATTGGAATAACAGCAGATGAAGTCAAGAAAGAAATATATATAGTAGACCATCCTCAAAAACACAGGATTTTGGTTTATTCCTTTGATGGTGATTTTATCAGAACATTATCATTACCTTCAAATACGACCATTGGAACGATACATAATTTTGATAAAGAAACACTATTGTGTGAAGACAACAATCATAAAAATGGAAATAAAAAACCTTATTTTCTTCTTTCTAAACAAAATGGCCGTATCATAAATGAATTAAATATCACATTCAACAAAGAACGTATTTCTCCACGTTTTTATCAGAAAACTGGAGAAAAAGGAGTTATGGCTGTTTCATATGGATATACCCCGATAATACGGTTTAATGAAGATTTTATAATTGGTGATATATCCCAAGATACAATTTATCAATATAGCAAGAATAAGACATTGACCCCCATTCTCGTAAAAACCCCTTCTATCTATTCACAAGACCCTCAAATGATGGTTATACCTGAATTTAAAACACCAAAGTTATTCTTTCTGGAAAGAACCGAAAGGAAATTCAATTTTGAGACCAAGGAAGGATTTGAAAGGGAAAAAATCGTCTATGACTATCAATCTGGATTATTCTATAAGTATGCCTTAAAGAATAAAGATTATCCTAACCAAATCTTCTATTTGAATAGTGGAGGATACGCATACAGAACAGGAAAGAACATCCTTTGTCAATTCATCTCTGCCGAGGAACTAATTGAGGCAAACGATGAAGGAGAATTGCATGGTACTTTGAAGGATATTACCAAAACTCTAAGAATAGATGACAATCCGGTATTGATGATTATGAAATTTAGAGAGTAGTTGTAAAAGCGGAGAAATTGGAAATTTCTTTCTATTTTTATAAGCCATTCCATTCATGGGAACGTGGAGCCAATGAGAACACGAACGGACTCATCAGGCAATACATCCCCAAAGGAACGGACTTCAGTGGAATAACCGATGAGTTTGTCAGCTGGGTTGAAAACAAATTGAAAAACAGGCCCAGAAAGAGGCTTGGTTATCTCACACCAAATGAGAAATTTAATTCAATATTAACCAATTAGAATTCGATTGCATTTGCAAGTTGAATTCGCCAAATAAAATAAATAATTTACAGATAAATGAGCAAGCAAGAAATAAGACAAGAACTATCGGAGTTCCTACTACAATACTATGACGGTTCCTTCTCCCGAATGGCGTGCGACTACATCCACGCCACGGGGATGACGGAGGAAGAAGTGGAAGCTTTGTTGGAAGCGATGAGGGATAGTAAAAGTATGGAATTGACAGAAGAAGATTGTCATGTGGTAGCTATTTGTAAATTGAAAGATTAATAACAGAAGTAAAGAGTAGAAAATTTATTATTAATAGGTTAGAATTCGATTACATTTGCTAGTTGAATTCGCCAAAGTTAATCTTATAATTATGGCCTTTTTAAAATATATTATTGACCTAATCATTGTTATATTACTTAGTAGTTGTAGCAATCAGGAAGACAAGATTCGGAACAATGAAGAAGAACTATTGTCTTTCGATGTCTCTACATTGGACAATAAGGAGTATGAAATCAAGTTGTCCGACTTGATGGAATCGGTGGAGATTGTCAAAATGGATAGTGTACAGGAAGCATTCACTAAAATATTCAAAGTTGCTGTCAGTGAGAACTATTTTGCTATACATCATGTGAATCATCCGGTAAAGCTATATAATCGGAAAAACGGAAAGTTTTTGGGGAATATTGGCCGTAAAGGAAATGGTCCGGGAGAATACTTCCAAGTATGGAATGTCGAAATTGATGAGCCGACCAACCGCATTTATCTGGTTAACAATAACCGAAATGTTATCTATTCGTACGACATCAACGGCAAATTTTACGGGAATGAAACAATTCGTTTATCGGAAGGCAATCGTTTGGAACGGTGTAAAGTGTTTTTTAACAAAAATAAGGATAGGATTATTATATTCCAGACCCCTTATGTAAGTTACCAAAGAAGCAATAATAGTTTGCCGGAAGTTGGGAATCTGTGTCTGGTTCAAAACTTCTCCGGCAGATTAATCAACAAGATACCTTCAGCGCAATATCAGGTACCTCGCAATGATTCCGAAGTATGGGCTTACCATATCGACTCAAGAAGTCCAATCTACCAATGTGGGATAATACCTTATTACGATTGTAGAAAAGATACTATCTATCATTACAATGTAGAGACAAACGAACTATATCCGGTGTATACATCCAACATGTATACAGATAAGTTGACAATTGTATTCTCCAAAGAAACACCATTGCATTACTATACATACCAACAGACATATAAAAAAGGTACGATGGTCAATCCTGAATTCAGAACCGGATACAAGCTTTTCCAAGTCGAAAAGAAAACAGGAAAAGGACAATATATCCGTGTGGTA
>JAZSDK010000145.1:0-3060 GCA_045531155.1 Faecalimonas sp.
GAAGTGTTTGAGGCTTGTATCGATGGAACATTAGACCAGGTAGAATTGGAATTTGAAGACAATGCAGCAGTGTGCGTTGTACTTGCATCAGACGGATATCCTTTAAAATATGAAAAAGGATTCCCAATCGAAGGCCTTGAAGAATTTCAAAAATACGAAGGATATTATTGTTTCCATGCGGGAACGAAGTTCGATGGCGATACAATCGTGACAAACGGTGGTCGTGTTCTTGGAGTTACTGCGAAAGGAAAAGATTTAAAAGAAGCAAGAGCAAATGCATACGCTGCAACTGAGTGGGTAAATTTTGCGAATAAATACAAGAGAAATGATATCGGAAAAGCAATTGATGAAGCTTAGAAGAATAGAAAGGGTGTGATGAGAATCACATCCTTTTTTGCTAGACAAATCTGTGCGACATGTTATAATAAGGTTATAACACGTAAGAAAAAGGTGAAAGATATGTTAATTAAAATTGATTTTAACAGCGAAGAAGCAATCTATATGCAGCTTCGCAATCAGATTATTTTAGGAATTGCAACATCCAGAATACACGAAGGAGATTCGCTACCATCGGTTCGCCAACTGGCAGAAGAAATTGGAATTAACATGCATACCGTAAATAAAGCGTATGCAGTACTCAGAGAAGAGGGAATTATACATTTAGATAGAAGACGTGGAGCAGTGATTGCCATTGATATCAATCGATTGCAGGCACTGGAAGATATGAAGCGTCAGCTTACTGTTGTCCTTGCAAAAGGAAGATGTAAAAATATTACGAAAGAAGACGTTTACGCATTAGTAGACGAGATTTTTGATGAGTATAATTAGGAGGTCGTAAGAATATGCACAAAGATTTTACAGCACAGGCCGAAAAAGTATTGATGACAGCCAAAAGTCTGGCTAGAAAATGGGGACACCCTTATGTAGGAACCGAACATTTGCTTTTGGCACTGCGCAAAGAATTTACAGGTGTTGCAGGACAAGTACTCGCAATGCACCGTGTGGACGAAGAAAAGATTAGGAAGATTATAGAAGAATTGGGTGCGCCGGCGCAAGGAGAAAAACGAAAGAAAATGGAATACAGTCCAAGACTTGAATTCCTTTTGGATAACGCATTTCAGGAAGCAGTCAGACAAAATTCGGAAAAGATAGGAACAGAGCATTTATTGTTAGCTATGATAAAGGATGCTGACTGTGCAGCTACACGTAGTCTTGCTACATTAAATGTTGATCTGGTGAAAGTCCATGATGATATCTTGCATGTAGTGGGGATTAATCCGAAAGATTATGAGGATGGATTAGAGGGCGGACGCGTGCAAGGAGGCATGTTGGAGCAGTTTAGTACAGATTTGACCGCAAAAGCAACAGAGGGTAAATTAGACCCTGTGGTTGGCCGCGAGGCAGAAATTGAGAGACTCATGCAGGTTCTTAGCAGAAGAACGAAGAATAATCCTTGTATGATTGGTGAACCAGGTGTTGGTAAAACAGCCATTATTGAAGGTCTTGCAAGCAGAATTGCGGAAGGTATTGTTCCGGAAGGAATGCGAGAAAAGCGTATTTTGACATTGGATTTATCAGGCATGGTTGCTGGAACTAAATATCGTGGTGAGTTTGAAGACCGCATGAAGAAACTTCTACGTGAAGTGAAGAACGATAAAAATGTGATTCTCTTTTTAGATGAGATTCACACCATTATCGGTGCTGGCGGTGCAGAAGGAGCGTTAGATGCGGCTAATATTTTAAAACCATCTATGGCACGAGGTGAGATTCAGTTAATTGGTGCAACAACCATCAATGAATATCGTAAGCACATTGAAAAGGATGCTGCCTTAGAAAGAAGGTTCCAGCCTATTATGGTAGAGGAGCCGGATGTAGGACTATGTAAAAAGATATTAGAAGGCTTGAAGGCGAAATTTGAGGAGCATCACCGTGTGATAATAACAGATGCTGCAATTGAATCTGCTATTCAATTATCAGAACGCTACATCAACGACAGACATTTGCCGGATAAAGCAATTGATGTTTTGGATGAAGCGTGTTCCAAAGTAAGTCTTCGCGGATATAAGGTTCCGGAGAATTTAGAACACATGGAAACGATATTCCAAGAATTGCTTGTGAAAAAGGAAGAGGAAATTAAGGCAGGCAATTTTGCAGAAGCTTCTCTTATCCAAAAAGAACAAGTGGAACTTGGAAAGAAGATTGACAGTATGAAGAGACGGTTCCGCAAAGCGCAGGAGAAGAAACAGCTAGAAGTGGGAGAAGAAGACATTGCAGTGGTTATCTCTGCATGGACAAAGATCCCGATTCAGAAGTTGACAGAGACAGAAGGAGTACGTCTTAGCAAATTAGAACAAACTCTGCACAAACGTGTTATCGGACAGGAAGAGGCCGTAACTGCAGTGGCAAAAGCGGTGAAACGTGGACGTGTAGGTATTAAAAGCCCTAATCGTCCGGTTGGTTCCTTCTTGTTCCTTGGACCTACGGGCGTTGGAAAAACAGAGCTCGCGAAGACGTTAGCAGAAGCATTGTTTGGAAAAGAAGATGCCATGATACGTGTGGACATGTCCGAATATATGGAGAAACACAGCGTTTCAAAAATGATAGGTTCACCTCCGGGATATGTAGGCCATGACGATGGGGGACAACTGAGTGAAAGGGTTCGCAGGAATCCATATTCTGTTGTTTTGTTTGATGAAATTGAAAAGGCCCACCCGGACATATTTAACATTTTGCTTCAGGTATTGGACGATGGGCATATCACTGATTCGCAAGGAAGAAAGGTAGACTTTAAGAATACAGTTATTATCATGACTTCAAATGCAGGTGCTAAGGCTATTGTGGAGCCGAAGAAATTGGGCTTTGGTACAAAAGAGGATGCCGCAGAGGATTATAAGAAAATGAAAACTAACGTGATGGAAGAAGTAAAACGCCTATTCCGTCCGGAATTCTTGAACCGTATCGATGAAACAATTGTGTTCCACGCCCTTAATGAAGAACACATGAAGCAGATTGTAGGTCTCATGTGTAATGAACTGATTGAGCGTGTGAAAAATCAGTTAG
>JAZSDK010000167.1:0-12202 GCA_045531155.1 Faecalimonas sp.
ATGGTTCCAAATCTCCTCCCCAGTGTCCGTAAGAAGAGCAACCCCATCTCTACTGTAACGCAAAATACCATCTAAACACCGTTTGTAATTCGCATTATCAGTACTTGTGTTTTCATAACTCTTTGCAATTTCTATATAATCGTATGTTTGATACTTTATAAAATAATAGCCTCCAATTGTCACTAACACTAAAACGATAGCAACCACCAGAACAATCAATCTCTTACTCTTTTTCATGCTATGCATCCCTTTATCTGTTTATGCATATCAGTATAACACATTTTCCCTTATGGTAGTAGTAATTTTTGTCCGATAAAGATTAAGTTTCCATCCTCCAGTTTATTTAATTTGCAAATTGCTTCTATGTGTGTAATGTCACCATACTCTTTTCTGCTTATATTTTCTAAGGTATCTCCCTCTTTTACAATATACGTTTTTGTCGTCGTGATTTCCGGTGTCTGTTGCTGTGAAGTACTATCCTGCGCAGTATCTCCTCCCTCTTGCGTATTGCCTTCCGGTGCATCTCCCTCTTGTACATCGTTTTCTTGTGCGTCTCCCTCTTGCACATCACCTTCCTGTTTATCTTCTGTGATGTCCTTGTCTTCTCCTTGCTGTGAGGACACAATGTCCCCCAGTACCTCCACGCTATCCTCTTCCTTCTCTTCCGTCTCTTGTTTGTCGACCTTTGATACATTTTCCGTTAGCTTATCTAACGTGTTTTGTACACTTTTCATCTTATCGTAATTGTTAATCATGGTAACACCAATCACCAAAACTACCAATACAAGAAAGGTACTCATGGCATAAACCATACGTGAATGTGCACGTTGCTCATTTTGGTCCGTTTTCTCCCTGACTAAGCTTCTAAAACTTTTGGTAACCCTATCTTCAATAATTTCGCTGGGCGTAAATCCACTTTTTTTTCTGGAAGCAATCATATAATTTTGCATTTCCAGATTTTTTTCATAATAAACATAATGTCCACCGCATTCCATCATGTCTCGGAATTTATATATGTAGAATTTTTCCTCTTTATCTCTTGCATTCTTAGTAATAAAAAGGCTCTTTTCCCTATGGAAATATTTCTGATGAATCTTTTTGATATTATGGTTCACTTCTACGTTGTTTTCGCCGCCTGCAATAAACCACCCTAGAATTTCTGCATTGCCGAAATATTCTTTGCATGTTTCACACGCATTCTTCCACACACTTTCTTCTATAATGAATTCTTTTCCCTTAACTAGGAGTTCTTTCATCTGAATGGCACCGTAAACATATATGAAATCTTGTTCCTCTTCTTGTACCGTCTCCCCAATCAAGAATGCTCCTACCATTTCCTGATCAGCTTTACCACATAGTTGATTAAAAAAAGTATCCACATAGTCTTCCACATATATCTTGGAGCTATCACTTACATTTCCTATCTGTCGAACATTTTTTGGAAGTTGTCTCTTCATTTCTATCACCTCATTACGTTTTTCCATCATACTATCACACGCAAATCGCTGATTTTATCATATGGTGTCACCGAAAACAAAAAAAGTTCGACAAAAAAGGAGAGTAGATTTTATCTCTCTACTCTCCTTGTGATTTTTCGTCATTCTTATACAAATGCTTTTACTTTATTGTAGATACTTTCTGCATCCAATCCATATTTTTCAATCAATGTCAATGCCGGTCCTGATTCACCAAATACATCATTCACACCGATTTTCATTACTGTTGTTGGTGCTTTTTCAGCCAGCACATCACATACTGCACTTCCAAGTCCACCAATGACAGAATGCTCTTCTATTGTAACAACCTTTCCTGTCTCCTTTGCAGCTGCTACAACTAAGTCTTCATCTAATGGCTTAATTGTATGGATGTTAATTACTTTCGCATCAATTCCATCTGCCGCTAGTTTTTCTGCCGCTTCCAATGTTTCTGCAACTTCAAGACCTGTCGCAATCAGGGTTACATCTTTACCTTCACGAAGAACGATACCTTTACCGATTTCAAATTTGTAATCTTCGCTGTTGTTGATTACCGGAACGGCAAGTCTGCCAAAACGCAGGTATACCGGTCCTTCATGTTCATAAGCTGCTTTCACTGCTGCTCTTGCTTCCACATCATCTGCAGGATTGATTACAACCATTCCTGGAATTGTACGCATCAAAGCAATATCTTCATTGCATTGATGTGTTGCACCATCTTCACCAACAGAGATTCCCGCGTGGCTAGCTCCGATTTTTACATTTAAATGTGGATATCCAATTGAGTTACGAACTTGCTCAAATGCACGTCCTGATGCAAACATTGCAAAAGAACTTGCAAAGACTTTCTTTCCGGTTGCTGCAATACCCGCCGCCACCGACATCATATTTGCTTCTGCAATACCGCAGTTCACATGACGTTCTGGGAACGCTTTCTTAAATACACCTGTTTTCGTAGAACCAGCAAGGTCAGCATCTAATACAACGATGTCATCATGTTCTGCTCCCAATTCTACTAACGCATTACCGTAACCTTCACGAGTTGCAATTTTCTTTACATCTGACATAATGCTTCACCTACTTCCTCTAATTCTTGCATTGCTTGCGCATATTGGTCATCATTTGGCGCTACTCCATGCCAAGATGCTTGGTTTTCCATAAACGATACATTTTTACCTTTGATAGTCTTAGCAATAATTGCTGTTGGCTGACCTTTTGTTTCTCTCGCTTCTTTAAAAGCTGCTTCAATTTGGTCAAAGTCATGACCATCGATATTAATCACATGAAAATTAAAGGCTTCGAATTTCTTATCAATTGGGTATGGGCTACATACATCTGCAATATTTCCATCAATTTGCAATCCATTGTTGTCTACGATTACAACAAGGTTGTCCAATTTTCTGTGTCCTGCAAGCATTGCTGCTTCCCACACTTGACCTTCTTGGATTTCACCATCACCCAACAATGTGTATACACGATAATCATCGTTATAAATCTTTGCGGAAATTGCCATACCAACTGCTGCAGAAATACCTTGTCCAAGAGAACCTGATGACATATCAACACCTGGAATCCCTTTCATATCTGGATGTCCTTGTAGATATGAACCAACTTTTCTAAGATTGGCTAAATCTTCTACCGGAAAAAATCCTCTGTTTGCTAACGCTGCATAATATCCTGGTGCTGTATGTCCTTTCGACAATACAAAACGATCCCTGTCTGCTTTTTCCGGATTTTCCGGGTCAATATTTAACTCTTCAAATATTAAATACGTAAAGAGTTCTGCTGCTGATAAAGAGCCACCCGGATGTCCTGATTTAGCATTGTATACACCAACAATAGCGCCCTTACGGACTTCATTTGCGATTTTCATTAAATCTAGTTTGTTCATAATTTCCTCCTGCTTTCCTTTAAATTTCAGTTCTTCCTTCAAGGGCTCGAAGAAGCGTTACTTCGTCGATGTATTCCAAATCTCCACCAACGGGAACACCGCTTGCAATTCTGCTCACTTTAATTCCGATTGGTTTAATTAATTTGCTGATATACATCGCCGTGGTTTCTCCCTCCAGACTGGAGTTCGTTGCTACGATTACCTCGTCCACATCATCACGAAGACGTTCCATCAATTCCTTTAATTTTATATCTCCAGGTCCAATTCCAAGCATTGGCGAAATTGCACCATGAAGCACATGATATACACCTTCATATTTGCCAGTTTTTTCATATGCCGCCAAATCTCTGCTGGTTTCTACTACCATGATTGTCTTCGAATCCCGCTTTGAATTGCTACAAATTGGACAGAGTTCCTGATCCGTAAGCGTGAAACATTGTTTACAATAACGCACATTGTTTCTCGCTTGTGTCATCGTTCCGGCTAATTGTTCTACCTGCTCTTTTGGCATATTAATAATATGAAAGGCAAGGCGTTGAGCTGTCTTTGCTCCAATCCCCGGAAGTCTGGACAATTCTTCGATTAATTTACTAATTTGACTACTATAGTAATCCATTGAATCCCCCTAAACCGCCTGTCAATTTTGACATTGCAGATGCAGATGCTTCTTCTACTTTGCGAAGTGCCTCATTTGTAGCTGCCACAATTAAGTCTTCTAACATTTCAATGTCATCCGGATCAACTACTTCTTCTGCTAATTTTACTTTTAAAACTTCTCTTGTTCCTGAAACAGTAATCTCAACTGCACCGCCACCTGCTGTTGCTGTAAACTCTTTTGTCTCCATTTCTTTCTGCTGCTCTTCCATCTGTCTTTGCATTTTCTGAGCCTGTTTCATCAAATTTGCCATATTCCCTGGCATTGCTCCACCCGGAAATCCTCCACGTTTAGCCATAACATCTCCTCCTAGTCTTCAATTGTAAGATCCATTTGAACCAATTTTTCTATATCCACAAAACTGTCTTCGAATCTGCGTCCCTCTTCTACATGACGCACTTCGATTTCAATTGTCTTACCAATTTTTTCTTCTATTAATGATTTTATCTCTTCCTTATGAGTATCAGTTCCCGCAAATCCTGCCGCTACCTCGTCATCAAACACAAGAAGCAACTGGTTCTGATTGCCTACACTGAGGCGGGCCTGCTTCAAATACACTTTTAGCATTCCCGATGCCTGATTGGCAAGCATACGGAAATTTTTTACAACTGCCTGAACATCTTCATGAAGTGCCTTTGGAAGCTCCACCTTTTGTATCTCCTGAGATTCCTCCTGAGGATTTTCTCGGTTCACATAAACCACGTCCGGCTTAATAGAAGTTACTCCTTTTTCCACCTGCTGTTCCACAGCACGGATTCGTTCCAGCAGACTGTCCTGATTGGTTTCCATCTCTGGTTTACAGAGTTTTATTAAGGTCACTTCCAAAAGGACCCTCTTTTGTGTTGCATATTTTAACTGATTCGATAATTCTGAAAAAATACGAATGTAACGAATCAAAGCATCATACTCAATCATCTGAGCTTCTTCTTTTAATTGCTCAAGATTATCGGCGGAAACGTCTAATACGTCCTCCATATTATCAGAACTCTTTACAAGTAGCAAGTTTCTTAAATACCATGTGAAGTCAGTTGCCAGTTGCCCTAATTCGCGCCCCTGCATGATCAACTCCTCCAATGTTTTAAGCACTCTTGTCACATCTCGATTCAATAGTTCTCTAAGCAGCTTACTGAACACTTCTGTGTCAACTGCCCCCAAAACCTCCAACACATGCTCGTAGGTTAGCTTCTCACCAAGATAAAATGCAATACATTGGTCCAAAAGACTAAGTGCATCTCTCATGGAACCGTCTGCCGCCTTCGCAATATAGCGAATGGCACGTTCCTCAACATCTATATTTTCCTTCTGCATTAATTCTGTCAATCGCTCAGCAATCGTATCAATTGTAATACGTTTGAAATCATACCTTTGACAACGGGACATAATTGTAATCGGAATCTTGTGTACCTCTGTCGTCGCCAAAATAAAAATTACATATTCCGGTGGTTCCTCTAAGGTCTTAAGAAGCGCATTGAAGGCTCCTATTGAAAGCATATGAACCTCATCTATAATGTATACTTTATATTTCCCTTCCGTTGGACGGTACGCAACTTCTTCTCGTATTTCTCGAATATTATCAACACCATTATTAGATGCCGCATCTATCTCAATTACATTCATTGATGTTCCGGCACTGATTGCCTTACAGGTTTCACAAACACCACATGGACTTCCATCAACCGGGCTTTCACAATTCACGGCTTTTGCAAATATCTTCGCAACCGAAGTCTTTCCCGTTCCTCTTGTTCCACAGAAAAGATATGCATGTCCAATACGACCTGCTTTTATTTGATTTTGTAAAGTTTTGCTGATGTGGTCTTGGCCTTTTACGTCCTCAAACTCACCCGGACGAAATTTCCGATATAAGGCTGTATACGACATATCTTTCCTCTCTCTTCCAAAAATTAGTTTCTAGACCCTTGGTATAATATCTGTCGATATTATACCCTATTTTTTTAGTGCTAACAACACCAAAATGAGTTATAATATAGAAATAATAGGTTAATAGCTTGAAGGAGAATTCTCACATGAATCAAAATTTGATAAATAAATTAATGGAACTGGAGTCACATGGGGAAATTGTACCAGACCCAAGTCTGTTAAAAACACCAGAACAAATAGAAGCAATCAGGAAAAGTGCCGCTTTAAACACAGCCATCCTAGACCATGTGGCAAAGCATATCCATGCCGGTATGAGCACTGCCAAAATTGATGAATTGGTATTCAACTATACAACTGCACACGGTGGAATTCCTGCGCCACTTGGATTCGAGGGATTTCCCAAAAGCGTATGCACTTCCATTAATAATGAAATATGTCACGGAATACCGGATGAAAACATCATTTTACAAGAAGGGGATATTATTAATGTGGATGTTTCTACTATATTAAATGGGTATTACTCAGATGCTTCCCGTATGTTTGCAATCGGCAAAATATCTGAACGTGCGGAAAAACTTTTAAAAGTAACGAAAGAATGCGTGGAACTTGGGCTTGCAGCAGCAAAACCTTGGGGACATCTTGGGGATATCGCCGACGCCATCAATAGCCATGCAAAAGCAAATGGATATTCTGTGGTAGAGGAAATCGGGGGGCACGGCATAGGCTTGGAATTTCACGAAGAACCTTTTGTAAGCTTTGTAGCCCCGAAAGGTACGGAAATGATACTTGTTCCTGGTATGATGTTCACCATTGAACCGATGATAAATGAAGGAAGTCCAGATTTCTTCATCGACGAAGATAACGGTTGGACGGTTTATACAGAAGACGATGGTCTGTCTGCGCAGATTGAATATATGGTACTGGTAACAGAAACTGGTATACAAGTTTTGACAAAATAAGGTACGGCTTTACAGCTGTACCTTATAATAATTCCTCCATAAGTTTTTGTTTTATTTCATCGCTTGCAAATGCCGTCTGAATTGCGTTCTTTGTACACTGAAGCCACATTTCGTCCGAAATCAGCAGACGTTCTTTCATCAGTTTTTCTTCTTGCTCCATTGTGGTTCCACTGACAGTACGATTATCAGTATGAACAGAAACCAACAGACCCTCTTTCAAAAACTGCTTTAATGGGTAATTTTTTAAATCGTCTACCGCCTTTGTCTGTAAGTTACTGGTCGGACACATCTCAATTCCGATTCCTTTTTCCTTACACAACTGCCTAAGTTCCGAGCTTTTTTCCAAAGCAATGCCGTGACCTAGACGTTTTGCACCAAGTTCAATAGCTTCCTGAATGTTATCCACACTTCCGCATTCTCCGGAATGAATCGTAAACGGTATCCCCCATTCTTTGGCTTGTATAAACAGTTGTCTAAACAGACTTGTGGGAAATGCAGATTCATCTCCAGCCAAATCAAGTGCACACACTCCCTTGCCAACAAAAGGTCTTGCCACCTCCAACATCTCCATATTTTGTTCCAACGAATGGTGACGCATAGCGCAGACAATGGCATAGGCGTAGGTTCCCGATTCTCGCTCACCTTTTTTCAATCCGTGTACCACGCTGTCTATTACTTCAGTGCATGTCAATCCTTTCTCTGTAGATAACATCGGTGCAAATCGAACCTCAATATAAGCCACGTTATCCTTTGCCGCATCCATCACTAATTCATATGCCGCCTGCTCAAGTCCTTCCTTCGTCTGAAGACACTGGAGTGGCAAATCAAATTTCTCCAGATACTCTGTCAGACTGGTGCAATCCGGTTTCACCTTTAATTTTGCTTCCAGTTCTTTGCGTTCCATGATGATTCCCTGTTTTCTTAGCATGGTATCAACGAAATCTACATTCAAAGAACCGTCCAAATGGCAATGTAATTCTACTCTTGTCATCTTTCACCCCAGAAATCCACAGGTTCATAGTCTTGTAATTTTGCAAGAAAACCTTTTTGTTGTAGTTCTTCCTGTATCAAATCTAAAATTTGTTTATCTTCAGCAATGACGGTATGGTAGTGGTAGTTTGAAGTAAGCTTCATGAGATTGGTAGATTTTCCACTAGAAATTCCCTCCATGTACTTACGCACGTCTCGTCTCGACTTAATATTCATAGGAACTTTGATTACACCGTATACCTTATGATAGACAAATACATCTTCCACTCTGCCACCTAGGTCTACAAATAGATTCAGTTCTTCTTCCACCTGTTCGTCCGTGTGAATCACCTTGAATACGCGGCTCACTTCCTTTGTCTCTTGAATAACATATCCCCGATTCGTAGCCATTACATCAATTCCATTGGCGCGAATCAGAGCCATGTCCTGTACGATTACCTGTCTGCTAACGCCTAGTTCTTTTGCCAACTCTGTTCCTGCAACCGGTGTGTCACTACTATTTAATATTTTTAGAATTTCTTCTCTTCTTTCTCTTCCACTCATTGCCATAACAACTCATTACCTCTCTTTAAGTTATATCATAACCCATTTTAAGGTAATGCTCAACAAAATTTTCTAGACTAAACCGGCTAACTCTGGCAATCCCATAGACACAAACGGCACATATGTCACCAAAAGAAGCCCTGCTAATATTGCCACATAGTAAAGCAACATATACGGCATGACCTTTGCCAGCGTTGTTTTTCCAACCTTGATGGAAACAAACAAGGTGTTACCAACTGGTGGTGTAATATTTCCAATACACAGGTTGTAAACCAGAATCAGTCCAAATTGTATTGGATTCATACCAAATGTCTTCACAATCGGCAAGAATAGTGGTGTGAATATCAATATCGCCGGAGTGACATCCATAAAAGTTCCTGCAACTAACAAAATCACGTTCATGATAAGTAAAATAATAATCTCATTATTTGTGATTCCAAGAAGTGCCGCGGAAATTGCCTGCGGAATCTGAGTAAATGCCATTACCCAGCCAAGGATATTAGAAACACCAATTAAAAATACAATCATACCACTCATTTTCGCACTGTCTACTACGATTCTCCAAAAGGATTCCAACGAAATATTTCTATAACAGATTCCTAAAATCAATGCATACACAACTGCAATTGCCGACCCTTCTGTCGCCGTAAAGATACCTGCAACAATTCCCCCAATAACAACCACAATCAGAGATAAAGAAGGCAGCGCCTGCAAGGTTGCCACGCCAAGATTATTCCAGTCAAATTTTCCAGGTCTTCCTTTGTATCCTTTCTGTTTTGCAATGATAATTGCAACAATAATACAGCACAAGGCCCAAATAATTCCCGGAACATACCCTGCAAGGAACAATGCTGCCACGGAAGTCCCTCCTGAAACTAAAGAATACGTAATCAACGCATTAGATGGTGGAATCAAAAGTCCGGAAGGTGCTGATGCAGCATTTGTTGCCGCACAGATAGCAGGGTCATATCCCTGTTCTTCTTCCCCCTCACGCACCATGCTTCCTACTGCTGCTGCAGCCGCTGAAGCGGAACCGGAAATTGCACCAAACAATGCATTTGCGCCAACATTTGTTACCAAAAGAGAACCCGGCAATTTCCCAAGAATGGACAATACAAAGTTAACTAATCGTTTTGCGATACCACCTTGATTCATCAGATTTCCTGCCAAAATGAAGAACGGTATTGCCGTCAAGCTGAATTTACTCATTCCTACAAAGGTTCTCTGCGCTGCAGTCAAAACCGAAACATCAAGCGGTACAACAAGCAGAATACCCGCAAGTGAGGAGATACCGATTGCATAGGAAATCGGCACACCGATTACAAGCAGTACAATTAAGACAACCAATATAATTCCTAAAGCCTGCATTGCCATATGCTACACCTCCCCTTCCACTACTTCTGAATCTGTGGCGATATCTACTATATTTAAAATGGTGTAAACAATATTGAGCGCGCCACTAAGCGGAAGAATAATATAGAATACACCTATCGGGAGGCCGAGAGCGGAGGTCATCTGCCCCATTGCCAGACTGGTTATCTGAATTCCCCCGTACACTAGAATGACTCCCGAAAATGCAAGAGCCACAAGTTCTGCAAAGATTGCAAAAAACTTTCTCCCCTTTTCACCCATTCGTTCCACAACAATCGGGATGTTCATGTGCCCACGTTCTCCAACTACTAGGGAGGCTCCAAACAAAGCCATCCATGCAAATAAGTAGGACACCAACTCCTCCGACCAGGAAGAAGGATTTTGCAAAACATATCTGGTAAGCACCTGCCAGCAAGTCAAGGCTACCATCGCCAGAAAACTAATGCCTGCAAGTACATGCAATGTATGATTTAAAATATTTCTCAACTGTTTCATTGTATGGACCTCCTACTCTGTCGTCGACGGAAATTTCTGATTGTATTCCTGAATTCGGTCATAAATTTCCTGAATCTCTGTATTTCTTTCGAGAACGGATTTATGCAATGGCAAACAAGCCTGTTTAAAAGGTTCTTGGTCCGGATAAATAAACTTTACATTTTGTTCGTTTTCCGCTTTTTCCTTCGCTGTCTCTACCGCCTTTACCCATTCCTGTCGTTGAATATTATTTACCAATTTATAACCCTCTTCAAAGATTGCTCTTTCTTCATCGGTCAGTTCTTGCATAAATGCCAGGTTGCCAATTAAAATATCCGGCACCATTTGATGCATATCATAGGAATAGTATTTGCACACATCCCCATGTCCATTATCGGTAAGTGCCAGTTCGTTATTCTCAGCACCATCGATGATGTTGGACTGCAATGCCGTATACACCTCACCAAATCCCATCGGTGTTGCAGAACCGCCGAGAAGCTTCATCATCTCGATGTTGGTCGGTGACTGCTGCACACGAATCTTAAGTCCCTTTAAGTCTGCCGGACTTTCAATCGGCTTCTTCACCGTATAGAAATTTCTCGTACCTGCATCCAGCCATGTCACCGCAAGAAATCCTGCTTTTTCTGTTGCCGTAAAGATTTGGTCTGTAATCTCCGAGTCATCCATTGCATTGTGATACGCATCGGTACTTGCAAAGAGATACGGCAGATTGAAAATCTCGTAATTCTTGCTAAACGTCTCTAAAATAGCATTGCTTGCTATACAGAAATCAATCGCACCCGTCTGTGTAAGCTGCACCATATCTGTCTGGGATCCAAGCAATTCGTTTGGATAGACCTCTACCACATACTTGTCGCCCAAATGTTCATTAATATAATCTTGAAACGCTACCAATGCAATATGCGTCGGATGGTTCGTTGATTGATTATGTCCAATTCTTACAATTCTCTTTTGTTCTGTGCTTTGGCATCCGGTCAAAACAAGCATCCCCATAACAACTACGCAAAATGATAGTCTTACTTTTTTCTTTATATTCATAGGTAAGTAATCCTCCTTTTATATGGATAGTATTACCTTGCAAGAAAAAAAGATACAATTGCCATGTATATGATGACAACTATATGTTTTCTGTGATAAACTGAAACAAAATAAAGTTGGAAACAACGAATTACAAAAGAGGGCTTACATTATGGAGAACAATCATAACAGGAATTTGACGGATCAAGATTTTTATCAGCAGGCATGCGAATACTTTTATTATCATGCAGAACAAAGAACAACCATGATAAACTATTTTATTGCTGTTTTTGGCGCGGGTATGGCACTTTATGGAAGTATGTTAGAGAAGCAGTTTGCTATAGCCAGCATGTGTGTGGCATTCTTTTTACTGGTTGTATCCTTTGTTTTCTACGCCATTGATATGAGAAACATTTTTGATGTAAAACACAGCCAGTCTGTTATTTGCCAGATTGAAAGGGACTATAACAGACACGTATTAACGGATGAAACTCAAAAATATGTGTATGGTGTGTTTAGCAACGAGGATAATACATTTGAATATTACGGTATCAAAGACCGTAAGAAAGATTCAAAAAAAGAATATATGACGCTAAGAAGAAGATACAAAAGACTTGAGTTTTTCAAATTATTTAAATTTTGTTCTAACTATAAAGTTAATAAAGAATTATTGGAAAAAGACATGAGTGTATACGCAGAACATGAGGCAGGAAAATCGGGCAAACTAATTTCTGCATATGAAATAGAACAAAGTTTTAAAAGTCCCACTATCATCAATCTATCCATCAGCATCAAAACTCTTTATTATGCTTGTATGATTTTAAGCATTTTGGGAACATTGGTAGCATTAATCATGGCCGTGTAATACACACTAAATATTCTGTACTCTATTTTGCGCACAAAAAAAGCGGGTGATGGGAATCGAACC
>JAZSDK010000070.1:0-10851 GCA_045531155.1 Faecalimonas sp.
CAAGTGAACTGGCATGGCTTGCTACAGCCACGTTTTGGCTTCTTAAAAATTCAATTACTTCTTTGCTTGTTTTATCTAATGATTTTGCTATTTCATGTACTCGCATTTTTGTCATATAACTACCTCCTCTATGCAATCGTATTCTGCTCTGCTTCTATATGTTTTGCAATTCCCTTTGCGAATCCCGGGTCAGTTACCGCCAAGCTCGCTCGGAACTCTTTTCCCATTGCATGCCCCAAGGTATCTTTATCTCCATAAAAATAGATTGGCACTTCATAAAATTCACACATGTTTTTAAACTTCTGTTTTGTATTATCCGACGCATCATCTGCTACAATAACAAGTTCAGCTTTTCCGGATTTGACTTCTTTTTCGGTACAAAACTCTCCACTTGCTGTTTTGCCAGCCTTTGTCGCCAGACTAATCAAAGATAATGCTTTATTTAATTTCAAGTGTAGCAAGCTCCTTTTCCAATTTATCATAAATTTCTTTTGGAATAGCCTGTTTAAAAGAACGTTCTAATCCTCTGTTTTTCACAGCTTTTGCAAAGCATTCTTGGGATGGGCAAACATAAGCACCACGACCATTTTTCTTTCCGGTCGTGTCAATTACGAAATCCCCATCTTCCGTTTTTAAAACACGCATCATTTCCTTTTTATTTTTCATTTCTTCACATCCCACACACTTGCGCAAGGGGATTTTTTTATTCATACTCACTACGGTCACTTCCTGACTACATTTCTTCGTAATATTCATCTTCCTCATAGCTTTCAGCTAATTCCATCCAGTTAGCAGGAAGTTCGCCTGATTCAATAGCTTGCGTTTCGCTCTTGATATCAATCTTGTACCCTGTCAAACGAGCTGCCAATCTTGCATTTTGACCTTCTTTACCAATTGCTAATGACAGTTGATAATCAGGAACAATTACGCTTGCTGTTTTTTCATCTGGATCAGCTGCTACAGAAATTACTTTTGCAGGGCTAAGTGCATTTTCAATCAAGTAAGCAGGATTTTCATCCCAGTTAATGATGTCGATTTTTTCGCCGCGCAATTCACTAACAATGGCGTTTACTCTTGCACCGTTCATACCAACACAAGCACCTACCGGATCCACATCTGGATCATTTGACCATACAGCGATTTTTGTACGTGAGCCTGCTTCTCTGGATACGCTCTTAATTTCAACAATACCTTCTTTAACTTCTGTTACTTCAGATTCAAACAAACGTTTTACAAGTTCAGGATGTGTACGGGAAACTAAAATCTTAGGACCCTTTGTTGTGTTCTTAACTTCAACCACATAAAGTTTAATACGTTCTGTTGGTTTGAACACCTCTCCTTTTACTTGTTCATTTTCTGTAAGAAGTGCATCTGCTTTTCCTAAATTGATGCTGATATTTTTGCCAACATAACGTTGTACAATACCTGTAACAATATCTTTTTCTTTTTCAAAATATTGATCATAAACTACTTTTCTTTCTTCTTCACGGATTTTTTGAAGAATCAAGTTCTTTGCATTCTGTGTAGCAATACGACCAAATGATTTCGATTCAATCGGAATCTGAACAATATCGCCAAGTTCGAATTTGGAATCTCTCATTTTTGCATCCACAAGACTGATTTCCATAACATCATCTTCTACTTCTTCTACAACAGTCTTTTCTGCATATAAAGAGTATTCACATGTTTCACGGTTCATGATAACTTTGATGTTATCGGCTTTACCAAAATGGTTCTTGCATGCATTGATTAATGAATTTTCAATTGCATCTAACAGTGTTTCTTTGCTGATTTCCTTTTCTTTTTCAAGAATGGTCAACGCTTCTAATAATTCTGTGTTCATTTTTTTGATTTCCTCCTAAATTAAAAATTTAATGCTAAGCGAATTAATGCAATATCTGCTCTGTTAAAGACTTGCTTTGATTCGTCTTCGTATTCAATCGTTACTGTATCTTTATCGTATTCCACCAGAATACCGATAAATTCTTTTTGTCTGTCGATTGCGCGGTATGTGCGAATTTCTACTTCTTCGCCAATGCTTCTTGCGAAATCTTTCTCCTTTTTCAAAGGTCTTCCAAGTCCCGGAGAACTTACTTCGAAAATGTAAGTGTCCTCAATATAATCTTTTTCATCCAAGATATCCGAAAAAGTTCTGCTTACCATTTCACAATCATTCACTGTGATTCCGCCCGGTTTATCAATATAGGCTCTTAGATACCAAGTTCCTGCTTCCTTTACAAACTCTACATCCACTAATTCAAAGCCGTGACTTTCCACGATTGGAAGTAAGAGCTGTTCTGTTTGTTGTTCATATGCTTCTCTCTTTGACATGAAAGCCTCCTTTATATTTGTTTTCATATAGAAATGTGCTTGCACATTTCTTTGCGCCGAGTGCAGTTGCGTAGCAACATTTTCGGCTTGCACGAGTGCGCATCCCGCGGAGCGCACTTCATGTGTAACATGAAGAAAAGTGAACCTTGCGGTTCACTTTTTGGTCGAGTCGATATGTTACTATGTCAGTATAGCACTCTTGATATGGAAAATCAAGGGTTATTTCATTTTTCCTTGGATTTTTTCGTTCCTCGGACATACATATTTTGATATTACGGTGTCGATTTTTCAGTTTTGTATCTGCACCGTAAATTTTTTAACCTGATTCCAAGTTTTACGGTATGAAAATTAATTTCGTTCAATCACACCGTAAAATTCAAGAGCTTATTCGAGGTGCTACGGTTTAAATTGATTTTTTTAGTTCTGACACCGTAACTCATAAGCAAACATACGGTGTAAAACACATAATTTGAATTTCAAAACCGTATATATCAAAAATTGAAGTATGAAATTACGGTACAAATTTAACAACAACCTTTTTTGCACCGTACTGCTCTGTCATTAATTGGAAATGTTACGGCGTGAATAGATAAATTCATTGTTTACACCGTATTCTACTCAAAAACGTCACGTTTTTAATTCAGGAATCTCTTGCATTCACTCAGTCCTTTTATTACCGTCAAGGATTCCCCTTATCCAATTTCTTTACAATCCACTTTAGGTTCTTCCACATAATTCTCATCTTCCACAGGTTTCCATGCTTCACCAAACTCAACATCTTTAAACAGCGCTGCTAGACCTGTTATCTGCTTCAGACGAAGAATCTCATCTCTATCCATGCCTAGATGCTTAGATATCCATGCATCAGAACGCCCCAGCTCATGTAACTCCTTAACAATATTACTCATTAGGTCAACATCATGGGAACCTCTGGCACGGTTATGTCGAATGGTACTTGCCATACGGTTATCCAAACTTTTATCAATGACAGAAACCGGTATTTTCCCACCTTCACGTCTATAAATATCCGGATAATCCTTCATGACACGATAACGATGAAATCCATCCACAATAATATACGTATCTCTCTCGTTATCATAATAACATACGATAGGCATGGTATAACCATCCTGTTTTATACTATCATATAATAATTTCATTTCCGGCGGTGCAACCGCATTCGGATTATATGTATTAGGTTCTATTTTTTCAATTGGTACTGCAATTACATTATATACGGGGCTTTTTGATGCCATTATTCTTCACCAACCTTACTGTATTTTTGCTTCAACATATCCACATTTTTCTTTTGTTCTCTTGTTAAATTAAATCCCATCGTGCGACAGGTATGGTCATTTCTTAATATGCAATAACACATTCTTTTCCAACTTGGAATATCTCTTGTTGATTTGATGTCATCCGTATGGTCAGGAATCTTTCCTACAAATACAATTCTGGAATTCTTCATAACTGTATAGTTGGAAACGCCATTTCGCTGAATGTTATAACCGTGGTCCAATAATTCCTGAATCACATGTTCCTCCAGACCACCTCCAGTATGATGCCAAAAGTCAATCGAAGTTTTGAATTTCTTAATATAATTGTTTCTTAATCTAACCGGTAGGGTATCTAATAAAAACTTTGTGTAAGACTTCCATGTGTGTCCTTCCGGTAATTTTAACTTACGATACCCCAATGCTTTTGTTTTGCCATATATACAGGCAAAATTTGCCCCTTGTACACGGCCGACTAACTTAGCCCAAATTTCCGGATCAATTACCCGATATAAATTAAGACTATCTTTTGCATAATCGTTAAATGGCGATGCAACTCGCATCTGGTCAGGCGTAAGACCTGCCTTGTGATACAAATCATAAAGCTTATTATAATCATACCCAAACTTGTAATTTGCATGCCATACATCACTGTTTGTCCAGTCATACAACGGTGAAGCCGCCCATACATCCTTGAACTGCGGACTAATCCAACACTCGTCTTTATACCCGTATTTCTTGTTGAAAAAAGCGCTGTATCGCTGCAATGATTCGCTTGCGCGCACACCTAGTAAACAAACCGTCTTTTTATTGTCATGAGCCTTGCGGTACCAACGTCCAAATTGTTTTGCCAAGTCCTCTTGATGCATGCGGTATCGATATGTCGTGATTGGATTGTTTTTCAAATTTATAACATAGGGATGTTTTGGCATTGGGCGAACCCATGCTTCCTCTTTCGCATCATCCCACGGATACCAATACATCTGATAACTGCTAAGCGCTGTTCTCGTAGCCATCGGAAGGCACACCCAATATGGTTCCACATCATCCTTAATACGCTCAAAGGTGCTCTCTACATATTCTGTTGTAAGCGAATACTGGGCTTCAAAATCCTGATGAAAGACACCGATTCTCTTGTTTGGATAATATTTCTTTTGAAAATCCAGTGTCATATTTAACAACAATCCACTATCTTTTCCACCTGAAAATGAAACAAAAATATTGTCAAATTCCTCAAAAATATACTTCAATCGTTCCTGTAATGCCTCATACACATTTTGTCCTGTGTATTCTTTTCTCTTATGCATGATTGATTTCCTCTTTTGTAGTAAAAAATAAGTTTTCCAAAATTTACCATATTATAGCATTATATGTCGAAAAACACAACGAAGGACTCCTGAAATAATCAGGAATCCTTCTTAATTACAAAATTACTTTCCATACTTCAGTGGGTGCCCTTAAACAACTCCTATCTATATGCAATATATTTCGGACTTTCATCCGGTGACCCTACTTGTATCACCAACAAATCCTCCACATAAAACACATACAATTCTTCATACTTTCCGTCCAACACATAAAAAATAGCATTTTCATAATCATTGCCAAGATATCTGGTATTTCCTACAATTGCTTCTTTCCCTTCAATAAGTTTTGCAATATCCAGGTTATTAACATTCTCTTCAATTTCTGCACGTTCAAGAAAATCTCTTATGTAGTCTTCTTCTAAGACAAACTGTGTGTCGCAGTAATTTCCTTCATCATATTCCATTGTAATGACATGAAAAAACAGAAATTTATTAAATTCATAATCTTTTATGGAAATGTCCCTGTCTGCATAATATGCATAACTTTCGTTATAAGAAATTTCAGATTCAAATTCTGTGATATCATCTGAATACCGAAAAGCAATTAACTTATCCTCTGTCTGAATCTCTACGGTTGGATAGATAAGCAAGAAGAGGCCTACAATAACTATTGTTATAATAATTGGTATCAAAATTTTCTTTTTCATCTAATCATTCACTTCCTCCATGAAATACAAGCGTGACTCGATTACACAATCCCCATTGCAATCTCAACCACCAGCGCCACAATGACAACCAATGCCGAAATAATAAACCCGTGAATCATAGGTCGGATACCAGCCTTCTTCATGCTAGAAAAAGAGGTGTTTAGTCCGATGGCTGCCAAAGCACAAACCATGAGGAATTTACTTGCCGTTTTTGTGCCTGACACAACTGCCACAGGAATCAAAAAAACACTTGCCACAATGGACATTGCAAGGAACCCGAGGATAAACCAAGGAAATATTTTAGTAATGCTGAAATTTGCCTTCAGTTCGCTACTATTCTGGCTATTATCAAGTGCCTCTTTTCTTTTTAAGCGAAGCTGAACAAAGGTAAAGGTAATAACAGTAGGAATTCCAGGAACAATTTTTAACATTTTCATATACATTTTCCTACCTTTAATTTATTGTCTTTTCATTTTCTAACTTCTCTTTTGCCGCCACTGTGCCATCGGAATTTATCTGTATTGTTCTTTAAGTATTAAAATATTTTCTTCAATTTTTTTGATTATTATTTTAAATTCTTCATCAGATTTTCCCGTGGGGTCTTCTAATCCCCAGTTGTCATCAAAAGGTTTACCTATAAAAGGACATTCTACATTACAACCCATTGAAATAACCATATCGGGATTTGGAATATCTGTAATCAATTTTGAATACTGTGTTTGTTCCATATCAATGGCATACAGTTCTTTCATAATTCTGACTGCGTCTTGATTGATTTGTGACTTTGTTTCAGTTCCAGCAGAATAGAATTCAAATACATCTGACGCTAAATGTTTTCCCAATGCTTCTGCAATTTGACTGCGACACGAATTATGAACACAAATAAAGGCTATCTTTTTCTTTTCCCTTTTATGAAATGGACATTCTTCTTGTATGCACTGGTTGTTCATATGAGAGCGAGAACAAGTTACATGACTAAGTTCCATCTTGACTCCTAACTTTTCGCTTGTAAATTTAATTGCTTCCATGATGGCAAGATAAGAATCTCTTTTGCAACAACGCGGTCCACCGTTTTTTCCTATCGATTCCAAGGCTCTTGCCGTCATTTGATTTGAAAGTCCCCAAGCCTCTTTTGCCAACGGCGTTGATTTTAATGCAATAGCAATATACATTCCTGTACTAATACCCACTCCACAGGCACCCCAAAAACCACAAACACCGCCGGGGACTTGCTTTCCTCTTTTTTGCATTTCATAAAGCGCAGTTTTTAAATCTATATCGCCACCCGCATTTTTATATGCAGTTAAAAGTGCACATCCAACCATAGTATGATGTTCCGGACCGTGCATATGGCAAGATGGCATACACATCATTTTTTCCATAATCTCAAGTGGGTTTGCAGATTTACTATCAAAGCATATCGAGATAATTTCATCCATTCCGCTCGTATGACACTCATCACAAACGAAATGTCCGTTTATGCATCTTGTTTTGCTACTTTGCTTTTTATGACACAGTTCACATTCCATTACTTCATCAGTGTCAAGATATTCCAATGGCGCTTTACAAATTAAACATTCTTCGTTCATACAAATAGATTCTCCAAATTCCAATTTAATTCTTTTTAATTTCTTTGTGTCCATCCGTTCTTTTATATTCTCCGATACATTCACCAATTTCCCATTTAATGTTGCACGTAGTTTTGCATTTTCCTGTTGCAATATATTCCACTGCATGGCACACATCTTCACAAATGCTTCTCTTTTCAAACTCTGCATAGTAAATTGCGGTATCATAATCATCGGTATCACTGAAATTTTTATTCACTCTCTATCAAATACGACGTTATTGCATAAACAATTTGACCGTTGTACTCTAGCTTCGACCAACCGTTTGAATGAACACCGATTCTTCTCACATATTCACCATTTTTTAATGTATAAACAATCTCGGAGCCTTCTGTTGTCGGCTTCGTTCGTAGATTCGTCTCCTTCTTTGCGGTTACCTGTTCATCTACTGTTGTGAATCCATCATCACTTATCGGTGGCGTCGGGTCTTTTGGAGCCACAACTTCATTACTGAGATAGCTTGTCACTGCATAAACGGCCTGCCCATTATAGATGAGTCTGGACCATCCTTTGTCACTCACCGCTGTACGTTCTAAGAACTCGCCGCTGTTTAGTGTTCCAACCTTTTCACTATCTGTGGTAGGCAACGCTCGTAGATTTACAAATTCTTTCGCAGTCACCTTATCATTCTTTGGTGTAAAGGTATGTCCCGCCACGATATCCTTTTGCTCGTTTGCTGGTTCTTTTTCAGGTTTTTTTACTGATAAATCTGTAGTTAGATAACTGCTGATTGCATAAACAGTTTTCCCATTATATTGTAGTTTTGACCAGCCATTTTTACCAACACCGGTTCTGGTAACCACTTCCCCATTCTTAAGTGCTACTACGATATTACTCTTGGTGGTTGCGGCATCTCTCAAGTTAGTCACATCTTTTGCAGTTACCTGCTCATTCACAGCCGTATATAATTTTTCCTCATCAGTCAGAGGTGCCTTCGCAGTTTCCGGTGCTACAGATGCATCTTTTGCCGGCGCCTCTTCTTTTGTGAAATAGCATACTACCATATCTACATTTCCGGATATACCACCGACACTACCTTTGTTGGTATATTGCCATGCGTGGTAACGATTCGCATAATCCGGTTTTTCCTTTTCTGGATAAGCAACTGATGAATAATGTGCCACCCATACCTTATACTTCTTTTCTAAGCGCGAAATATCCCAATAGGTTGCATCTTCAATCTCATTTAACGCACCATAGAACATCGCATCATATCCCGCATCTGAAACTGTTTTCAAAAACATCATTGCATTATTGGTTCGCTCCTGCGCTGTCAAATCAAACATCCTACTTGTAGAAATCTTATAACCTTCGCAATCATATACAACTGGATAAGAAATCTTATACCCTTTAACCGCCTGCATGGTCCATTCTGCCTCTTCCTTTGCTTCCGTCTCATTTACAGCCGTCGAGAAGAAGTATACACCAACCAATACACCTGCTTTCTGGGCTTGTTGAATATTATAATCCGCATTATCATCCTTATAAATAACACCGTTTTCTCCACGATAGCCAATACGAATAAAAGCAAATTCGATTCCGCTGTTTTTCACCTTCTGCCAGTCAATCTTTCCCTGCCACTTCGACACATCAATGCCGTTGCTTCTTCCACTTTCTGCCGTTAATTCTTCCACCTCGACAACGGTGCCTTCTTCCTCTTCCAACTCTACATTTTCCGGGTCCACAGTCGCATCACCTGTTAAGTTTGTATCATAAACTGTATTCTCCTCCACATCTCCTTGTGCAGGTGAATTTCCTACTGCTACAACAATTGCTACAACGGTAATTAAGATGGCAACTGCTACGACAGCTACTATAATCATTAACTTCTTATTGTTCTTTTTTCTAAAAAAATTTGATTTCTTATATAATTCCATTCTATCTCCCCCATACTCAAATTATTTTCAATGCATATACTGATTTTAACATAGTGTATTAGAAACCACAAATATAATTATAAAAACACCACAATTCACTTACTCAAGCAAATTATGGTGTTCTAGTTTCTATGACATATATCCCATTAATTCTTCAAGCCTATTTTACTCGCCCAAACGAATATTAATTCCTCCACCATTATTATCACCTGTATTGATATTCAGATATGGTGTGATTGCCTCTGCCATATGAATTAATGGCATAGATTGTATGTAAACTTTTCCTGGTCCAGTAATTCGTGTATGGAAAAGTCCTTCGCCACCAAAGAAAATGTTTTTAGCACCTTGGACCGTTTCAATATCCATCGTACAGCTTTCCGTCATTGCAGCAAGATAGCCTGTATCAACAATAATGCTTTCCCCAATACCAAGCTCATATTCCTTACAATGCCCATCAATTTCAAGAAATACCATACCATTTCCACTAATCTTCTGCATAATAAATCCTTCACCGCCAAAAAATCCTTTTCCAAGTCTCTTTTGGAAATATACAGACAAATCTAGCCCTTTTTCCATCGCAAGGAAGCCCCTCTTTTGCACGATAATTCCATTTCCTTCTGTAACTTGATACGGAATAATTGAACCCGGGAAACTAGATGCAAACGCAATCATGCCCGTTCCACCTTGTGCTGTATATTCATTCATGAAAATGGATTCACCCGAAAACAATCTGCCAAATGCTTTTTTGATTCCGCCACCAGTATTGGTATCCATTTTCATATTTGGACTCATCCAACTCATTGCGCCCTTTTCCGTACAAAGTGTTTCACCGGCCTCCGGATAACAGATGACAACTGGTAAATGTCCGCCTTCAATTTCATATCGAATCATATGCTTACGCCTCCTTCTTTGCCGTATCAATGCTTTTTCCAAACACTACAAATCGATCATATAAATATTCTGTTACAAAGTTAACTAGCATCGTCAAGATTAAAACTAAATACTCATTCCATCCTACTTTTGCTCCTGTTAAAACAGCAGTCCACCAAGTAGATAGTGGAGTAAATACAAGATAAAATGCCGCTACTTTAAGCATCGCAACCGGAACATTGTTTGCAGAGTAAAATGTAAACTTACGGTTCAGTGTAAAATTCCAAAGTACTGATAAAACAAGTGATACCAGGTAAGAAATCCAGTGTTCTAGATGCAACACTTCCTCCATAAGCGTAAAACTCAATACTTGAATAATTCCGGCACTTGCAGAGAATAATACAAATTTAATAGTGCGAATCATTTCTTTTCTTGCTTCAGTCATTAAACAACCTCCCCGTATGTGTAACTTCTGTCGCTATTATATCATACTTCCCTTAAAACTTTCTACATATTTGTATCTTTAATAATGTATTTCGGTCTATTTTTTGTTTCAAGATAGGTTTTTGACAAATACTGTCCTGTAATCCCATGACAAAACAACTGAATCCCACCAACAAAAAACATAATACATACCAAACTTGGCCATCCTGCAACCGGATCTCCGAATAGTAATGTTCTTGCAATAATAAACACAATTAACGCGAAAGAAAGGATACAAAACAGCATTCCAAAGACAGAGGATAATACTAATGGTGCTGTAGAAAATGCAATGATTCCTTCGATGGAATACAGAAACAGCTTCCAAAAATTCCACTTTGTTTCCCCTGCAACTCGTTCTACATTTTCATATTCCA
>JAZSDK010000103.1:0-2710 GCA_045531155.1 Faecalimonas sp.
CCCCAATATCAGCAGTTCGCGTACATCGCTTTCCTTTTCCATCCACGAAGCGAGAAACGATTCCGCCTCCTCTATATTGTGTGGCCAAACAAGAGAGAGGTTCACATTCTCTTGTTCTTGATAAAATCTTAGCACCCCCGACAATATCAAATCGTTATACCCATTGTCGCCCGCCCCATTGAGCGAAGTGACAAGTGTTACCGACAGACTCTTATTAAAAGTTTCGGCAGTATCGCCGTCCCTGTCAGTGCAGGAAGACAATACTACCAAAACTAATAAATACACAGAATATTTGTACATATATAATTATTTTTTCATAAGACGAACTGACATATACCAATTCTTATCATCTACCCCATTTTCTACAGCGAAAGTTCCATCCATTCTTATACGTACATGATGTCTATCAGATGTTAAATATTCTGTTTGTACTCCATCGCCACGCATATGTTGTTCTGAAGGGAATCCTTTATCTATCCAACCCTTAAATTCAGCATCATAACCCAAGACTCCATTTGGAACAAATGCCGAACCGGTTTGGCTGATTCCATTTGATGTTAAAGTAGATTTTATTGCATTATAATCTGATGATACAGGAACTTTCCAACCGGATGGAGGGTAATTAGCATCGGCAGCAACCGAAGCGTTTATATATAATTTATCAGTTGAAATGGTGTAATACATATAATCTGCATTAACCTTATTTCCGTCATTTTTTCTTCGTGATTGAAAATCTTCTCTTGTCCATATATTATTAAATATCTTGACTAATGGATATTTATAATATGGTGTCTCATTTTTATAGCCAACAAGATAAGAATCTTCAATGGTTGTTCCCAATTGTTCATCAAAATTTGTAATATTAAAATTCGAGCCTCTTAAAAATAGTTCATCCAAAGCACCTATACTATAATCTTTACATTCAGAAACACTTAATGTAGCTTCATCCCAGCAGACTTTTGCCGGCTTATGTCCCTCGTCTCCAATGAAAAATCCCATATTATATTTTACTTTATTGGATAAAACGGGATAAACAACAGTAACACGTTTCTTTTTGTTTATGACAGGAATGTACTCATTGCATATTTGGGCTACATGTTGCCCTGATAAATAGACATCTTTAACCAAAGTATTTAACTTTGTTGAGTTTTTTGATTCAAAAGTTGGTATTTTTATGTATGTTGTATTTCCTGTTTCATAATTCATATCAATTTCCAGAGCCTCCTCGGTCGCAGTTTCCAAGCCTTCTGTATCACCGGTTATATACGCTTTTAATGCGTTATAGCGAGCTTCACCGCCTTCTAAGTTCTTATTAACCAAATCGTATAAAGGTATCATACCATCATTTATCTCCAGTCCTACCAATGTCTGATTTTTGATATCAGTCAAAGATTCTATCCACGCTTGCATATTTGCATCGTTATCACCTCCACTTGCTCCTAATTTAAGAGCTTCTGTTTTCCCTCCACCTTGAACCAAAACTTTTACTTCGCAAGCTTTGCTATTTTGCTTATAAGAAGAGTGCAGACTATCAGAAACATTAGCTGATGTTTTAATGTAACTATTGTTATAACTGCAATTTGCAAAAGCCTTTAAATCGTAACTTCCTTCTACTTTGCTGACATCTACCGTCATGCGATATTTTAGTTTACCACCAAGCCTTGCTTTCACTATTAAATGAGTGCCATAATCTTTCACGAGTTGTTTCAAACCCTCAGGTGTTGACGGATATGAAGTAGGTATCTCTCCGCGTCTACCTTTATGAGGCAACCCATTAATTGCTTCATAAGCGGCATCGGTCATATAATCCATAATAATTTCATCAATATTCATTTGTAGATAAATGTTTTGTTGGGCAACTTCTACATAAGATATAGCATATTCATTATTGCTATTACTAAAATCTTTCATACCAAAGGTTGCTCCAACTTCCCCTTTGAAACCAAAATATTTACCTTCAAACTTTGCGTTTGCATTTAATTCATTCATCAACTCCGTTATGCTTGAACCCGAATAAGTTTTAGCTTCATATGACGCGATAACACCTCCAGTTTTCACTCTGTCGCTACAAGCCTCTATCATAACTATAGGATTGATTGAAACCGAATTTGCTGAAGCATACTCACCTAAATAATTATATCCATAACCCACGGCATAAATACGGTCACCATCTGTCACTTCTGTCATACCATTATTCTCGTCATTATCAAGATTGCATTTTTGACTGAGTTGGATTACCCTGTTTTTGCTTTCGTCTTTTGGGAAAGTGATATGCATTTCACCTGTGCGACGGTAATCGGTCCAGTTATCCAAAACACAAATTTTCACCGTAGCATCCCCCGTTCCCTTATTTGGGAAGGCATAGCAGATGTAATTTGCATCATCAAAAAGGAAACCTATTTCCCACTCTGAATCACTCTTGACCTCAAATGGAATAGTATAGCTCCACTGTTCCAGTTCCATCAAGTCTACATCACTTGGTAACACCACTTCGGTCTGAATTCCTGGAATTTCTTCGTTATCTGAACACTGTACAAATACCAAACTCATACTCATTGCAATAACGAACAGGCCGCTTTTTAAAAAGAAATTTTTCACACGTTTCATAGTGAAAATGTTTAATGTAAGCGATCGGCCTCTTATCGCAAAATAATAGTTCAGTTTACTACACAAAAAAAGCGTGAAGCCAGTTACTTGTTACCCGTCCCAC
>JAZSDK010000092.1:0-3819 GCA_045531155.1 Faecalimonas sp.
TGCAGACAAGTAAACATATCTTAGATGATTTCGCAGATATGATGCAAGATGTTGCAGTGGTTGAAAAGCCAGCAAAACTCGAAGGCAGAAGTATCAGCATGGTTTTAACTGAAAAACGTTAAACAATACGAAACACAATTAAGGAGGAACATATCATGCCAAAATTAAAAACAAATAGAGCAGCTGCAAAGCGCTTCAAAAAAACAGCTACAGGTCAATTAAAGAGAAACAAAGCTTATAAGAGCCATATCTTAACTAAGAAATCTACAAAGAGAAAAAGAAATCTTAGACATGCAACTATTACAGATGCAACAAATGTTAAGAACATGAAGAAAGTATTACCATACTTATAAGATTAGAAGAAGGAGGATTAGAAGGACATGGCAAGAATTAAAGGCGGAATGAACGCGAGAGCAAAACACAATAAAGTATTAAAGCTGGCTAAAGGTTACAGAGGAGCTAGATCAAAACAATATAGAGTTGCGGAACAATCACTTATGAGAGCTTTAACATCTTCATATGCTGGTAGAAAAGAACGCAAACGTCAAATGAGACAATTATGGATCGCTCGTATCAATGCAGCAGCAAGAATGAACGGTTTATCATACAGCAAATTGATGCACGGCTTAAAAGTAGCTGGTGTAGAAATCAACAGAAAGATCTTAGCTGATATGGCTGTAAATGATGCGCAAGGATTTGCAACATTAGCAGAAGTAGCAAAGAAAAACTTAGCTTAAGATTAATTACTATTCAGCCATGCGACAAATATATGAATTGGAAACATCGTGCTTGCATGTAAGATGACAATTCATATATTTGGCATATGGCATACAAGCTTTATGGCTGAATAGTATTGTTAAAATTAATATAAAAAACGCTTGACAAATAAGTGTGTATTCGATAGAATATGACTTGTCGTTGGCGAACAAAAGAGAATATAGCGGGGTGTGGCTCAGCTTGGCTAGAGCGCCTGGTTTGGGACCAGGAGGTCGCAGGTTCGAATCCTGTCACCCCGATTTAACGGGTAACCGTTATGCAGGAGTGTCGGAACTGGCAGACGAGCAAGACTAAGGATCTTGTAGCAGATTTTGCTGTGTGGGTTCAAGTCCCATCTCCTGCATTTTTATTATTTATACACCAAGCTGAGGATTTACAGATTATAGTCCCCAGCTTTTTTGCTTTTTTGTGAAATTACGGTACAGAATAATTGTTAAAAGTGTACACACCGTAAAAAACCAAGTTTTTGTGCTTAAATTCTATTAAATTACGGTTCAAATTTATATAATATAATTATGAACCGTAAAAACTAAAAATAATCGATACATTTTCTTAGAATACTACGGTGTAATTACTGTGTAATACATTTGCGCACCGTAAAGGCCAAATAATTTCATGAATTTTCCTAGAATACTACGGTGTAATTGATATGTAACGCATTTGCACGCCGTAAAATCCAAAAATTCCGATAAATTTCCATAGACAAATACGGTGTAATTATAATGTAAGGCATTTGCAAGCCGTAAAATTTAAAAACTCCCATAAACTATCATAGAAAATACGGTGCTGTTTTTGATAATGCACTTACACACCGTAACCCGCCAAAAAATAATTGATACATTCCCAGAAAAATTATAAAATCATAATAAAAGGAGGCATAGTTATGACAATTCGTGAACAATTAGAAATGCGTGAAATGGACTATTTAAGCCCATATGCAACAAAGAGCAGTGCATCTCTTGGGAGAAAACGAGAAGAACCGGAATGTGATTTAAGACCGGTATTCCAAAGGGATAGAGACCGTATTTTACATAGTAAATCCTTTCGTAGATTAAAACAGAAGACGCAAGTTTTCTTGTTGCCGAAGGGGGACCATTATCGTACTAGATTAACACATACCTTAGAGGTTTCTCAAAATGCCCGCACCATAGCAAAGGCATTACGACTGAATGAAGATTTGGTGGAAGCAATCAGCTTGGGGCATGATTTGGGGCATACGCCATTTGGTCATGCGGGAGAGAGAGCTCTTGATCAAATCTGTCCAAACGGATTCAAGCATAATGAGCAGAGTGTACGTGTGGTTGAATATTTGGAGAAGGACGGAAAAGGTCTGAATTTAACAAAAGAGGTGTTGGATGGAATCTTAACGCATCAGACAGCCAGCGAGCCTATGACCTTAGAGGGACAAGTGGTACGTTTGTCGGATAAGATTGCCTATGTGAATCACGATGTGGATGATGCCATTCGCGGGGGGATTCTTTCGGAGGCAGATATTCCGCCAAAATTCCGCAAAATATTAGGAAATTCAACAAAAGAGCGTTTGAACACCATCACCCATGATGTTATCATTCATAGCATGGATAAACCAAAGGTTCAGATGTCCGAGGAAGTGGATGAAGCTATGCAGGGCCTCAGGAAGTTTATGTTTGAAAATGTTTATAAAAATCCACTTGCAAAGCAGGAGGAAAGTAAGGCCATTGAAATGGTGAAAAATTTATATCACTATTACATGGAACATTTGGATAAGCTTCCGACAGAATATTTACGCATGGTGCAATGGAACGGTGATAGCAAAGAGCAAGTAATTTGTGATTATATTGCCGGAATGACAGATAATTATGCTGTCAAGGTGTTTCAGGAAATTTTTATTCCGGAATCTTGGAAAATTTAAAGGAAATCAAGAATGTTTGTCGAATATTATATAAAGTAGGGACTATGAAAGGAGGAAGACATGTATTATTCGGAAGATTTAGTGGAAGAAATACGTTTAAAGAATGATATTGTGGATGTAATTTCCGGATATGTGAAGTTGCAGAAAAAGGGAAGTTCTTATTTTGGGCTTTGTCCATTTCATAATGAAAAGTCTCCATCCTTTTCAGTAAGCCGTTCCAAACAGATGTATTATTGTTTTGGGTGTGGTGCAGGTGGAAATGTCTTTACTTTTATTATGGAATATGAGAATTATACATTTGCGGAGGCCCTCAAGTTCTTGGCAGAACGAGCAGGAGTAGAGCTTCCGGAGATTGAATATTCTAACGAGGCGAAGGAAAAAGCGAATTTAAAGGCAACGTTACTTGAGATTAACAAGCTTGCAGCCAAATATTTTTATGCACAACTGAAAACGGAAAAAGGAAGCGCGGCACACAAATATTTAACAGACCGTGGACTGACTGAGGAAACCATTACTGCATTTGGACTTGGATATTCCAATATATACAGTGATGATTTGTATAAGTATCTAAAACTGCAAGGTTATTCAGACGACTTGCTTATGAAGGCAGGACTTATCAGTGTGAACGAGAAAAACGGCGTGTACGATAAGTTCTGGAATCGTGTTATGTTCCCAATTATGGATGCCAACAACCGAGTGATTGGATTTGGCGGAAGAGTCATGGGAAAAGGTGAACCAAAGTATTTGAACTCTCCGGAAACGGAAGTGTTTGATAAAAGCCGTAATCTATATGGTTTGAATCGAGCCAGAACATCGAGAAAGAGTTATTTTCTCTTATGTGAAGGGTATATGGATGTCATTGCTCTTCATCAGGCCGGATTTACAAATGCTGTCGCATCACTTGGAACAGCGTTTACACCGGGACATGCCTCGCTGATTAAACGATACGTGAATGAGGTGTATTTGACCTTTGATAGTGACGGGGCAGGAACCAAGGCTGCACTTCGAGCAATTCCTATTTTAAAGGAAGCAGGAATTACTGCCAAAATTATTCGCATGGAGCCTTATAAAGACCCGGATGAGTTTATTAAAAACTTAGGACCGGAAGCCTTTGAGGAGCGCATTAATAAGGCGCGAAATGGATTTATGTT
>JAZSDK010000157.1:0-2224 GCA_045531155.1 Faecalimonas sp.
AAAATCGCAGCCGAAAGTCTTGCAAAACTTGGTTACACCAATGTAAAAGAATTTGGCGGAATTATTGATTGGCCATATGAGGTAGAAAAATGAGTGAAGAATGTTTAATTTGCAAAGCACCGCTTGAGTATCTGGAAACGGATACAATGATGGAATGTGTGATTTGCCACAAAAAAGAAAACAGCAAAACAAGATGCGTAAACGGGCATTATGTCTGCAGCGAGTGCCACACAAACGGAATGGACGAAATCATAGCGTTAGCTTTAAATGAAAAGTCCAAAAATCCAATTGAGATTTTAGAAAAGATGATGTCAATGGACTTTTGTCATATGCACGGTCCCGAGCATCATGTTATGGTGGGAGCATCACTTATTACTGCATATAAAAACGCAGGCGGAGAGATTGATTTGCCGACTGCTCTATCCGAAATGTATGCAAGGGGAAAGCAAGTTCCAGGCGGAGCATGCGGATTTTGGGGTGCATGCGGTGCAGGTATCAGCACAGGAATGTATATGTCGATTATAACAAAGTCAACACCGCTTGCAAGCAAAACTTGGGGACTTTCCAATCAAATGACGGGGCAAGCACTTACTGCAATCGGTAAAAACGGCGGACCTCGTTGCTGTAAAAGAGATTCTTACATAGCAATTCGTGAGGCGGTCAAGTTTACTGCTGAAAACCTTGGCATACATATGGAGCTTGACAAAATTGAATGTTCACGCTCAAAGCAAAATAATCAATGTATAGAAGAAAGGTGTCCTTTCCATGTCAAAAACTAAAATAGCATTTATTTGCGTTCATAATTCCTGCCGAAGTCAGATGGCAGAAGCATTTGGAAAAGTGTACCTTTCAGAAAAATATGACTGCTATTCTGCAGGAACAGAAACAAAACCGCATATAAATCAAGATGCCGTGCGGATTATGAAAGAGCATTTCGGCATTGATATGTCTGGGCAGTATTCAAAGCTGATTTCAGACATTCCTGAACCTGATATTGTTATCACTATGGGATGCAATGTTCATTGTCCCAATATTCCATGCAAAGAGCGTGCAGACTGGGGCCTTGATGATCCCACAGGCAAAGGTGATGAAGAATTTATCAAAACAGCGAATAAGATAAAAGAGAAAATATTAGAATTGCGGGGGCGGTGAGGATAATGCAAAATTGTAGAATTACCGTCATGAAAATGGCACGGTATGATGATTTGATAGAAAAATATGAAAACCCAATTGAGCACACCTGCGATATGAGGCTCGGACAGGAGTTTATTTCCGTTGGTGGCGAAAAGCCTGAAAATATGTGTGATTCTGCTTGGGAAAGTATGGAATACTTTGTGAAAGAGCTTTCAAATGGTGGCGGAAATTTCTATGATGGCTGGATGAAAAACAAAAAATCGGCTATGATTTCCTGCAATGACGGATTCAGACCGGTCAGTTTTTACATAGAAGTTATAAATGAAGGAGAATATGTAAATGAAAAATAAAGGTAACATAATATTATCTGTTATCGGAGTAGTTTTAAGCATCGCTTTGCTTGTTGTAAGCACAATTCTTGCAGAAGAAAAAATTATAAATACTGCGACTGCAGTTGTTCTTATAGCGGTTTCGGTGGTTTTGGTTTGGATTGCGATTTCCTACGCCGCAAAGGTTGATTACAAAACAGGCGTTTATAAATGCAGAAAGTGCGGACACACATTCAAACCGACCTTTAGGGCATATGTTTGGGGTGCGCATACACTAACTACAAGACATCTTAAATGCCCCGAATGTAACGAAAAATCCTGGTGTACAAGAAAGAAGATGAAGTAATATGAGCAAAATTGTTTTCTTTTGTATTCCTGCACACGGACACACGAACCCCACCTTGGGAGTTGTTAAGGAATTAGTTTCTCGCGGACATCAGGTGTGGTATTATTCGTATAATATGATGCGTGAAAAGATTGAAGCTGCCGGAGCAACCTTTGTTTCCTGTGATGAATATGATTGCGAACAGAGATTATCACCCAAGGATGCGGCGCGTGTGGGCAAGGATTTGGCTTTTTCTACCAAAATACTGGTGGATACCACATTGGCATTGGATGACCATGTTTGTGCAGATATGGAGAAGCTGCAGCCGGATTGTATCGTGGCAGATTCCATGGCAGTGTGGGGCAAGGCTGTAGCACTGAAACTGGGAATTCCCTTTGTATCCTCTACGACTACTTTTGCGTTTAATCAGTATTCT
>JAZSDK010000155.1:0-3163 GCA_045531155.1 Faecalimonas sp.
TTGAAGCAATCGTAGAAGAATAATTAAAGTAATAAAATGGCTACCGTAATCGTTCGGTAGCCATTTTTTATATTTCATAACTGTTCAGAGCCACCTCGAAAACACAGTGTGTTTCCTCGGTTATTCAAATTCTACAATTGTTACGCCGGCATCACCTTCGCCGAATGCGCCCAGACGATAAGACTTCACATGCTTCTGACGTTTTAGATAATTGTGCACACCTGCCCGAAGGGCACCGGTTCCCTTACCGTGAACAATACGCACCGGACTAAGATGCGAGAGGTATGCATCATCCAGATATTTATCCAGTTCTGCAATCGCTTCGTCTACGGTTTTCCCAAGAAGATTCAATTCTGGACTAACAGTCATTGCCTTATTCATCTTCATTTTCCCGGAGGATGTCCGTTGTCTCTGACGTTCGGTTGCAGTCATTGGTTCTTCAATAATTGACAAATCAGAGATATGCACCTGAGAGCGAAGAATGCCCATTTGCACATACAGATTTCCTTTGGCGTCTGGAAGAGAACTTACGGTTCCGGTCAAATTCAAACTGTGAACTTTTACAGATTCCCCAAGGCGGAAATCGCTCGGTTTATGCTGTTTTATTGGTTTCTTAGCTTCCAGTTTAACGCCGGATTGGGTTTTGGCAATCTTTTGTCTCAAACGTTCTCGTTCTTTTTCCATTTCGGATGCAGAAATGTTTTCTTTTCCAAACTTTCTGAAGTTCTTCATGGTTTCGTCAGCAAATTCTTTGGCTTCGCGTAAGATAGTGTTCGCCTTTTCATTTGCTTCTTTTATAATTTTCTCACTACGCTCGTCCAAACGTTCCTGTTTCGCGTGAAGCTCTCGTTTTAATCCTTCTATTTCACGTTTGTATGCGGCGATTTCAGCCTGCTCTTTCTCAATGGTTCGGCGACTGGTTTCCAAATCCGTTAATAAGTCCTCGAAGGATTCATCCTGCTCTGACAAATGTCCCTTAGCATTTTCGATAATAAATCCCGGAAGCCCCAGCTTGCTGGAAATGGCAAAAGCATTACTCTTTCCTGGAATGCCGATTAGTAAATGATAGGTTGGTCTCAATGTTTCCACATCAAATTCACAACAAGCATTCTCAACACCAGGTGTGGAAAGTGCAAAGACCTTCAATTCACTATAATGTGTGGTTGCCATTGTGCGAATACCGCGCTCATGCAAATGTGATAAAATTGCAATGGCGAGTGCGGCACCTTCTGTTGGGTCAGTTCCGGCACCTAATTCATCAAATAATACAAGAGAACGTTCGTCCACATCCTGCAGGAATGAGACGATGTTTGTCATATGAGAAGAGAACGTACTTAAGCTTTGCTCGATACTCTGTTCATCCCCAATATCAGCGAAAACTTGTTCAAAGACGGACAGTTCAGAACGGTCAAGGGCAGGAATGTGAAGACCTGCTTGCCCCATTAAAGTAAATAAACCGACTGTTTTTAATGAAACCGTCTTACCGCCGGTGTTCGGTCCGGTTACAATGAGAAGGTCAAATTCACCGCCGAGATAAATGGTAATCGGAACCACCTTTTTCTTATCTAATAATGGATGACGCCCCTCCCGAATGTGGATATATCCATCGGTATTGAAAATCGGCTTGCTGGCATTCATAGATAGTGCCAAAGCACCTTTTGCAAAAATGAAATCCAATTCTCCAAGTACTTGATAATTGGTGCGGATTTCGTCAATATACTCTGCAGTTTCCACACTCAGTTTTGCAAGAATTACCTGTATTTCTTCTTGTTCTTTTGCGTAGAGCTCCTTTAAATCGTTGTTTAATTTCACAATCGCCATTGGTTCGATAAACAAGGTAGAACCGGTAGAAGACTGGTCGTGAATAAGCCCATTTACCTGACTGCGATATTCTGCCTTGACAGGGAGACAGTAACGGTCACCGCGCATAGTAATAATGGCTTCTTGCAAATAAGAACGCAGGGAACCGTTTACAAGAGTATTCAAGGTAGAGTGCACTTTGTCGTTAATTTGCCCCATACTTCTGCGAATTTGCTTCAATGTACTGCTGGCATCATCACTAATCTCATCTTCAGAAATAATACAACGACGAATTTCATTTGAAAGCGGTGTCAAAGGTGACAGCTGTTCGAAATAACTGTCTAAACAGTCTGCCAATTCGTCTGCGGTATCATGTCTTCCGTATGATTTAGCACGGTTTGCGACTTCGCAAAGCTTGCAAACGCGAAGCAGCTCCGGAATGCTTAAAGTTCCGCCTACTTCTAACCGCATCATGGAATCTTCCACAGGATAGCACCCACTAAAAGAAAGCCGGCCTTTTTTGACAATCCTTGAAAATGCGGCAGCAGTCTGTAATTGCGCGGTATTAATTTCCTCTAAATCAATCATTGGTTTTAGCGTACGACAACGATTCTTCCCGGATTCAGAAGAAGCCTGGTCTACTAAAAGACTGATGATTTTGTCATATTCTAATTTTGTTAATGTTTTCTGATTCATGCTGTTCACCTTATTAATATCCTAATTACATGCGAAAAGGGCGCACCTCAAAAAACTTCGTTGCCCTTTCCGTATATTATACTTTATATCAGTTGCAAAGAAAAGGGGGAATATGCTACACTTATAAGAAGATTATTAGAAAGAAGGAAATAATACCATGAGATATATCAACACATTAAGAGAGGGCGATTCCATTCGCGCTATTTATTTATGCAAGTCAAAACGTACGGCAGAAACCAGAAATGGGAAGCCGTATGACAATCTGGTTTTACAGGATAAGACCGGGACCTTGGATGGCAAGGTGTGGGACCCGAACTCTGGCGGTATCGCTGATTATGATGAAATGGATTTTATTGAAATATTTGGCGAGGTTGTGAGTTATAACAACAACCTGCAATTGAACATCAAGCAGCTTCGCAAACCGTATGAAGATGAGTACAATATTGCGGATTATATGCCAACCAGTGAAAATAACGTAGAAGGCATGTATCAGGAATTATTGTCTTATGTAATGCAGATCGAGAATAAATATTTGCGTCAGTTAGCAGAGTATTATTTTGTAAAACATGATGTGTTTATTAAGACGTTCAAAGATCATTCGGCAGCGAAAAGTGTACATCACAGCTTTGCAGGGGGACTTTTGGAGCATACCCTTAGTATTCTGAGA
>JAZSDK010000057.1:0-3740 GCA_045531155.1 Faecalimonas sp.
AACAACCAACTCTTATGCCTTAAAAAAGACTTCCTTTACATTCTTCTTGACGCTTTCTGTGAGTTCTTCCAGGCTGATACCACGGACTTTGGCAATGGATTGGTAAATGGCTTCAATGGAAGTTCCCGACTCATCTGTTTCAATGAAAAGCTTTTCTAGTGGAACAGTTCGCAAGGCATCTTCTTGAAAATGTTCACCGAAGGAGAGATAGAAACCATGTCGTAGGCAATCGGTGGCCAAAACATCTTTTCCTCTAAAGCCATGTATAATCCAAGCTTGACTGGGTTTTATTTCTTTCTTTAGCAAAATCAGTTCGTTGAATGCTTTGACACAATGAAGGATGAGTGGCAATCGTTTTTCTTCGCTGAGTAAGGCTTGTTGTTTCAAAAGCTTCATTTGGATATCCATGGAAGGTCCTTTAAGTTTATCGAGCCCCCCCTCTCCTATAGCTATTACAGAAGGATTAGATATTTGTTCCTGTAAAGTGTGCCATTGGGTTCCGGCGTTTTCTTCTGTCAGATACCAAGGATGAATACCAATGGAAGTATAAACAATCCGAGGATCGGTTAGGTGTAATCCTGAAGAACAAGAAAGAATTTCTGATTCCGGATATACCAGCGTATGTGTATGTATATTGAAAAAGTCCATGGTTGTTTAAGGGACAGGGTCATAACCGGATCCACCCCATGGGTGGCATCGTAAAATTCGTCGGATAGTCAAATAAAGTCCTTTGATAGGACCATGTTTGCTGAGTGCTTCAATGGCATAGGCCGAACATGTAGGCGTAAAACGACATGACGGAGGTGTCATAGGAGAAATGTATCCGCGATAAAAGCGGATAGGTAAAATCAATAGATTGATTAATAGTTTTCTCATTAAATGTTTTCAGCTATGTGAGTGAGCAGTTTCTTTACCTTATATTCTACTTGTTCTGTGGAATATAATTTGTTGTCAAGCCAAATGAAAGCTAGAATCATCTTGTTGGGTGACTCCTTGGCTTTTAATGCTTCGAGTAGGATGTGTTTGTTGTGTCGATAGGCTTCCCGTACTTGTCGTTTCACTCGATTACGTTTTACGGCGTGTTTAAAACGCTTTTTGGGGACACTGATAAGTATGGAAGCATCGGCTACATTCTCTTCTAGAGTGAGAGGCATATACACCACACGAAGCGGAAATGCCGGGAAAGACTTGTTTCCCCCTGCAAACAAACGCTCAATGAGTTTCTTACTGTCCAAGCGTTCACTTTTATTGAGTGTATATTTTTTATCTTCCATATTTATCATACGAAAAAAGAGGTTTTGAACCACAAAGTTACAACTTTATGTGTACAAAACCTCCTAAGTATGTGAACAATTTAATTAATCTTTGTTGCGCTCACCGATAAATCGGTCCAAAGCAGCAGTCATTGAAGGCGCTTCAACCGTCGGTGCTTCCAAATCTAGACGTAAACCAGCATCTTTCACGGCTTTGGCTGTTGCAGGGCCAAAACAACCGATGACAATGTCGTTCTGCTCGAATCCAGGGAAATTCTTCATCAAAGAATTAATTCCAGCAGGACTGAAGAACAACAGCATATCATAATCGAATTTTTCATCTGCTGTAAAATCGTTGCTTACTGTGCGATACATGACAGCTTCTGTATGCTGGATTTTCTTAGCGTCCAAAGCATTCTTGATTTCATCGGTATGTACATCCGACATCGGAACCAAATACTTTTCTGTATTATGTTTCACAATTGACGGAAGCAAATCATTGAATTTGCCGGTTGCTCCGAAGAACACTTTACGTTTACGATATTGTACATATTTCTGAATATACAACGCAATTTGTTCTGAAGTACAGAAATACTTCATTGTCTCAGGTACCGTTACGCGCAATTCTGTACACAATGTAAAGAAATGGTCGATGGCATGACGTGAGGTGAACACCACTGCTGTATGATCAAGAATAGACACTTTTTGTTGTCTAAATTCTTTGGCTGATAGACTTTCCACCTTAATAAAAGGCCGAAAATCAATTTTTACACCGTACTTCTCAGCAATATCGTAGTAAGGAGATTTTTCTGACGACGGTTTTGGCTGAGAGACGAGAACTTTCTTTATTTTCAAGGCTCTAAATATTTAATATCAAATTGTTATTCACAAATTCAATGCCTTTCCAGAAAAGGAGGTCTGGCAAAATTTCAAGGGCACAAAAGTACAGAATTAAATGGAAAGCACCATGAATCTTTTCAAAAAAGTTGCTAAAGCATATCCAAAACAGCGACAATTTAGCAAAAATTATCAGAAATCCAATCATGTAGAGTGAAATCTGTGACGAAATGTCGAAGTAAACTGTCACTAGAATAACCGGTAACATCAAAATGCCTAACCAAATGAATATGTTGAAAAAAGATGTTATCCAAAGTGAATTCTTAACTTTTTGAAAGAATATCCAGTTGATGGATTGGTAAAGTATGGATTTTAAGCATATGAAAATGCTTATACTTAGTGTATATCCTCCCAATAACCATTCATGTGGTACTAGGGTCAGAATGTTGGGTGTAGTATTTGCATAATAGCCGTAAAAACAAAAACCAAACAGTACGCAAGAGAGTATCACCAAAAGAATTTTATAGTAGATGTTTGATGTGGTTACTTCATCAAACATGCTGGAACGTTCTCGACTGGTGAAGGATGCCTTCAATTGTTGTAGTAAATATTTTTTTTCTTTTGAAAAAGCAAAAGATGTAGCCAATATGCATAGAAACAGAATGATAGTAATCATCCAGTCCGTGTGGAGAAGATAAGGAAGGGGCTCTCCGGGCATACCTGATGTGAGTGGTATAATCATATAGCTGCAAATTTGCGTACGTTTTTGTTCCACCAAGGAGTTGTTTGTAATAAATCAATAGCTTCTTGGGCAGAAGCGGCAACTTGCCAAATGGCATGGTGCTCTGGTCGCATGAAGTTTCCGTCTATAGCGCGTTGAAGCATTTCCAATAAAGGATCATAAAATCCTTGGACATTCAGGATTACAATAGGTTTTAAATATAAACCCAATTGTTTCCAAGTGATGATTTCCAATAATTCTTCCATGGTTCCACAACCACCGGGAAGGGCAATAACTCCGTCTGACATTTCAGCCATAAGTTGCTTGCGTTCGTGCATCGTTTCGGTTTCTATCAATTGGGTCAAGCCGTTATGATGCCAGTTCTGTTCTACCATGAAACGGGGAATGACACCGGTAACAGTCCCACCGGCAGCTAGGGCAGCGTTAGAGGTAGTACCCATGAGTCCGATACTTCCAGCACCATTAATGAGGTTGATGCCCTTTGAAGCGAGCAATCGCCCCAGCTCTTCCGCCACGGCGAAATAGACTGGAGCAATTTTTGTGCTGGATGCGCTATATACGCAAACGTTCTTTATGTTGTTCATTACAATCCGAATGCTTCTTTTACCTTATCTACATAGTCGAGCTTTTCCCAAGTGAAGAGTTCTACTTCTACAGTCTTGGTTTCACGATACATGGATTCGTAAGTCTTGGTTACTACCTTTGGTTCGCGGCCCATGTGTCCGTATGAAGCGGTTTCTTCATAAATCGGATTACGGAGCTTCAAACGTTCTTCGATGGCCTTCGGACGGAGGTCGAACAATTCGTCAATCTTCTTGGCGATTTCACCATCGGTCATGTTTACATTGCTACGACCGTAGGTATTTACGTAAATGCTTACCGGGCGGGCTACACCGATAGCGTATGAT
>JAZSDK010000134.1:0-4990 GCA_045531155.1 Faecalimonas sp.
GAAACTGTTAGATGGTGAAGGTGTAAAAACACAGGACGATGATGAAGCTACAGAGATAGTAGGTGTTGAGAGACCAAAGCCTGCGGAGCCTAAGAAAGAAGAACCGAAACAGGAGCTTCCAAATGAGCAGAAGCCTAAAAAGAAGAAGAGCAAGGCGTGGATATTTATACTGCTTGCGATAATAATAGGAGGAGCAGGATATTTGTCGTGGAGGGTATTTGATATATCCGCGAACTACACGGCATTAATGGTGGAAGGCGATAACTTTTTAAACACAGACCAGTACGAATTTGCTCGTTTTAGTTATGAAACCGCATTGAAATTAGAAGAAGATCATGCGATACTCTGTGATATAGGTATTTTGAGCGGAGAATCTCGTGATAAGCTTGCCTTGATACAGGAGAAGGAACAAGAAACTGCACGTTTGGCACAGGCGCAGAAAGAAGCCGAAGCGAAAGCGAAAGCTGAGGCAGAAAAGAAGAGACTTGAAGCAGAGAAAAAGAAGAAAGAACAAGAGGCGACAGCTGCTGAAAGAAAGAAGTACAACGGTCATAAATATGTTGATCTCGGCTTGAGCGTGAAATGGGCTACCTGCAACGTTGGGGCAAGCAAACCTGAAGACTACGGCAACTATTACGCCTGGGGCGAGGGGAGTTGGAAGAGCGAATATACCGAGGATAATAGTATTACTTACGGCAAAAATATTACAGATATAAAAGGTAGTGTTTTGTACGATGCGGCACGCGCCAACTGGGGAGGCACATGGAGATTGCCTACTAAAGCGGAATTAGAGGAGTTAAATAATAAATGCACCTGGAAGTGGACAACACAGAACGGCGTTAATGGCTACAAGGTGACAGGGCCTAACGGCAACAGTATATTTCTTCCTGCTTCGGGTTACCGTTACAGGTCATCGCTCAACTACGCTGGAGAGAACGGTTACTATTGGAGTTCTACGCCGGACGAGAGCGATAGCGACTACGCGTGCGACCTGCGCTTTGATAGTAGCGAGCATTACGTGTACGGCGACTATCGCAGCGACGGTCGTTCAGTTCGCCCAGTCTCAGAATAAAGCGTAGCGTATTCAATTTATTTGATTCATTTGATTTATTTCCGTCGGGCTTTTAAATGCCCGACGGCGAAAAATAAGAAAGAAAGGTATAACTAAAACAATATCATTATGAAAAAACTTATCATTATTTCAATTTTAGGTTTCTTCTGTCTGAAGGTTTCAGCGCAAGGGACTGTCAACGGCCATGAATATGTAGACTTGGGCTTAAGCGTCAAGTGGGCTACATGTAATGTAGGTGCAGATTCTCCAGAAGAGTATGGAACGTACTTTGACTATGATAATGCTTTGGCAGTTCCTAAATCTTGGGGAGAGAATTTTAGGTTGCCAACCAATAATGAATTTTATGAATTGATAAATTCTTGTACCTGGACATGGATTAAACAAAATGATGTGGATGGTTATAAAATTACCGGTCCTAATGGTAGTAGCATCTTTTTGCCTGCTGCCGGCTATTATAAAACACTGCAATTTGATGAAGAATTATTAGATAGTGAGAATATCATTTTACCCAATGCTGACTCTGACTTCCAAGACGTAATGGTGTTTGGTTCTGATGGTGTCAGTGGCTGCTATTGGAGTTCTACTCTTCACTATAAATATGTTTTCGAATACCTGGCACATTCCCTCCGCATTGATAGTGCTGATAGGCGTATGGATTACGAATTTCGAGATATAAGATTTTTTACAATTCGCCCCGTCATAGAATAAAAAAATACTCTATTTATTAACCCATTAAAATTAAAAAATCATGAAAAAAAGTTTATTAGTAGCAATCATCAGTTTTATGATTGTTGGTTTTACATCATGTGGAAATGAAACTGCAAAACAGGCACAGTTTGAATCAGCAGTAAGAATGGCAAATGCAACATGTCCGCAGGTCATTGATGACTATACTGTCATTGAAAAGATTGTTGGCTTGCCAAATTATACTATTAAGTATTGTGCGAAAATTAAAGAATTGGATCCGTCATTATTTGCTGATGTTGATAAAGAATCCGTAAAAGAAGCGATGATAGTTTCACTTAAAAATGAACCTATGATAAAGGAGTATGATTACTCATATCTATATGAATACAAACACGAAAACGGTGAGTTGTTATATGAAATATTAATCACTCCAGAAGATTATAAATAACTTAATTATTAACAAAATAAAAATTTAAAAATTATGGAAAACACAACAAAGAAAAGAGCAGGTTTTGTGACATTTTGGTTATGGCTTGGAATTGTCGCTAATATCATCACGCCGATAGTGTCTGTTATCAATTATCAGGGATATAAGAACTTGGGAAATTATGGGATGCAATTAATTAATTTAGGCGTGGATATTTCTTCATTCTCAAGTGAAGTGGGAATATATGTGATAGCATTACAGGCGTTTACTGTTATCGCCTCGGTTTTGTTAATTGTAGCTTACAGCCAACTCCTGAACTGGAACAAAAGAGGTTTTTATATTTTCCTTGTAGTGACAGTCTTAAATGCGATTGCTAATCCTCTTTTGTTGAAAGGAATCAGTTCTGTATGGATGAAATACGGATTGCTATTAAATATCAATACCATGTTATTGATTGTTTCCCCATTGGTTTCTGTACTCATACTTTGGGCTATCCTTCAAATTAAGAAAGACGGTGTCAGCTGCTGGAAACAATTGGAGCCATCTAAGTCTGATAAAGTCACAGAATAAAACAGTAGAGACGTCACCCCTGTGGCGTCTCTTAATTAAATGTTTGATGTTAAAATGAAAATTGTATGTCTATGAAGAAAAATAACTTGTTGATACTTTTAAGTGTATTTGTCTTTGCCAGCTGTTCGCAAAACAAATTGCAATATTTCGGCGGTGATTCTATTTTTATAAGTGATAATAATGATGTCTATGTCGCTGGTAGTGGTTGTAAAGGAACATCTGAAACAGATAGACCATTGTTATGGATTAATGGAATCGAGCAAACTATAGGGGGAATAGGTAATTTCAACAGAGCTAAATCTGTCTATGTTGATGGAAATGATGTATATGTTACAATGAATACGGATGCTGGAGCTATTCTCTGGAATAATGGAACGGAACAAATATTATCTTCAGTGGAATTTGATGAAGCAAATTCAGTCTGTGTCGATAATGGAAAAGTGTATGTTGGAGGACAAGCTCATGATGCTGCTGTGATATGGGTTGACGGTGTCCAGCAAACGCTAAGTGGTAGTTGTGTAAATGAAGTGGCGATACATAATGGTGATGTCTATGCTGTCGGTTATGAGGGAGATTACTTTAACGGAACACCATGTCTTTGGATTAACGGAAAGAAGACGGTATTGCCGGGAGGTTCGGGTATTGCTCATGATATAGCATTTTATAACAATGATGTATATATTGCTGGAGAGTGTCAGAAAGGTACTGCTCTTTGGAAAAATGGAACGTTAGTATTCAGTGTTAGTGAAAAAAGTGGAGCGTATGCCGTTGCTGTTAATGGTGAAGATGTCTATTTGGGAGGTTATGGGTTTGGTACAGATATGCGCCCGATAGCATTGTTGTGGAAAAATGGAGTGAAAAGGCAAATATTGGAAATGCGTAGTGGTATCGATGACTTGATGATAAAAGACAATAAATTGTATATCAGTGGTTCTACAAAATCAATGGTTCCGATTATGTGTATTGATTTGTAAAAAAGTTATAACCAAACAATTAATAATTTACTTAAATTAATAATCACAATCTCTGGTTATTTTCTAAATTATTTTATAATATTGCATACGAATTATAGTATAATAGACAAAAATAGTTGGTAAAATCTTTATAAGTTAATGTTTACCAATTAAATGTGGTAACTTTGATGAAAACGATTTCATCAAAGTTACTTTTTTATGTCAAGAAACAGGAAAGAAAGGTGTCCACAATGTGGCTTTTTGGAAGTTATAAGATGGGGCAAACAAGCAGGCAGACAACGCTTCAAATGCAAGAACTGTAATAGTGTTTTTACACTCCGTCGCAAAGATGTATCAAAGACAAATAGATTTGTATGGTTCAAATGGTGGATAATGGGGAAGCAAACGCTACAACAGATATCAGAACTTAGCGGATACAGCACACGACAACTATCCAGATGGTTCGATGCATATCTTGACGACCATCCCACATGGAAGATAAAATGCGGGGATAAGGTAAATCTACTCATAGACGGCACTTGGTTTTCCAATAAGATATGTCTTGTGGTTTACAGAGACAATATCGTACACAAAACTGTGTTTTATCGTGTTAGCAATGATGAGTTAGAAAAGGAAATAGAAGAAGATCTTCGTAATATACAATCACTTAATATAGATATAAACAGTGTTACATGTGATGGAAGTCAGAGCATATTGAAAGCAGTAAAGACAGTTAGCCCCGACACTAAAATCCAAAGATGTCTTGTTCATATTCAAAGGGAATGTATGACATGGTTGACGCAGCATCCTAAAAGTGAAGCTGGTATAGAATTATACGACATGGTTAAACTTATAAGTATAATAAAGACACGCAATGATATGTTGATGTGGAAACAAATGCTAAGTGATTGGCATTCAAGGTATGTTTCTTATATAAACGCCAAAACAACCAATTATGAATCAAACAAGGAATGGTTTACACATAAGATGTTAAGAAAGGCATACATACATCTCAGGAGAGCTCTGCCTTATATGTTTACTTTCATTGACAATCCAGATATACCGAAATCAACAAACGCTTTAGAATCGTTCTTTGGGCACTTGAAAGACAATATCAGTCTGCATCGCGGATTATCCAAAAAGCATCATCAAAACTATCTAAAATGGTATTTGTATTTTAAAAATGAGGATGGAAAAAAAGACAGGTAACTTGGGCTGTTTTGTATGCCCGTTACCTGTCTTTTTTTCGTTCAATTACCAACTATTTTTGGCAACATTACC
>JAZSDK010000128.1:0-5256 GCA_045531155.1 Faecalimonas sp.
AGGGGAACAATTGACTGAAGATGGAATGATTTTTCATTATGTGGATTTTGACCAAGCGGATAGCAACATTTTATATTTATCCTGCTACAAAGAAACAGGAGAAGAAAAAGACTATTATTTGCTAAAATACAGTATTGATTCTGGGGACATGAGTATAGTCATGGAATTGGGAAACAGAAAGTGTTGGCTGGTATATGGCGAGAATATTTATCTGATGGAAGATGATTCTTTATTCTCATATAATGTGCAAACAGAAGAGGAAAGTCTGTTATTGGAAAACTATGGTCGATGGGATATTTCACCGAATGGGACAAGAGTGATTATTGGGAAGCGACATGAAAATAGCCGTGAATACTATATTTACGACTTGACAACGGGTGAATCAATTGCGATAGATCATTTCAATTGGTTCGAAAGAAGATTTCGCACATATCGTGCAATATATTTTTCCGAAAACAGCAATACATGTATTATTAATAGTGGCTGGCAAAGTTTTTTTCGTTTACAAAATCATACTTTAATTGTAAAAGAACCCGGAAAGATAGGGAGGATTATTTTTTTCTCCCGATTTGACTATATAGATGTTTTGTATAAAGAATAAACTGATGCAGAAAGCCTATTTGATGCAGAGAATATTGTAGATACAACGCAATTTGAAATAAGGAAAATCAGAAAGAACGGAATTATCTAAATGGAGGGAAATAATAATGAAAAATAATCTTATTGTTTGTTTATTTATTATTGCAACGGTTTTAACAGCATGTCAAGGAGCTGCGCAACCGGAACAAGGAAATCCAGTGTCAACAAATCAAATATCAGTAAATCAGGTATCAGAAAATGATAGTAGTTCTTCCGGAAATGCAGTATCACAAAATATTACAGATGTGGATTGTGTATTGGAAGAGATTCCGGATGAAATTCCGGATGAAATTACAGAGACCGAAGCAACCTCGGATGTGGAAGTTGGTGAAAATACTCCGGAAGATGACGTTACATACGAATATTTGGATGTAACTATAAATTCATATAGAGAGCAGTTACAAAATGAAGTGTTAGCATATGATTTAATCAATCTTGAAACCACGGAATATCCGCTACTGACAGAGGCAATTAGTAGTTTTAATTCCAATGAAATCGCGGAAACGGAAGATGCGAGCGAAGCAATGCAAGAAGTTATTGAATACTGGCGAGAATTGAGAGCGGATGCTGAGGAACGGGAACAAAATAGGATTGTTCATGAAAGAACGGTTACAATATATATTCAGCGACAAGATTCTATGGTGTTGTCTGTTTTAAAAAAATGTTATAGGTATATGAATGGTGCTCATGGGAATAGATGGTATGAAAGCACTAATTTGAATACGCAGACAGGTGAGGAAATTCCAATCGATTCTGTAATTACTGATTTCTCTAATCTTTCCACTATATTGGAAGCGGAGTTACAGGAAAAATATCCGCATCTTGAAAATATGTCTATGGCAGAACGCATTGAGAACTATATCATTGTTGACGATTCCGGATATGATTATTCCCTGGCGTGGACACTGGAATATAACGGAGTTAGATTCTTTTTTGGACATTATGAAGCTACAGGAACATATGCGTTGGGAACTCAGTTCGTGACATTATTATATAGTGAATATCCGGAACTTTTGAATCCAATGTATTTTGAAAACGTGCAAGACGATTTTGTGATAAACTTTGATTTTTTCTATTGTTATGATGCAGATTTGAATGAAGACGGAATTACGGAGTATATTACCGTTTCTCCGTGTTTTGAATGTACGGATAGTACGTATAGCGTGTGCGACGAACATTACATTGTGCAAGTTGATGATGTTGTATGTTGGCAGGAGGGAAATGGTTACTATTTAAATACATTTCTGGTAAGAGATGGGGAACAGCAGTATCTTTATGTACAACATACTGAAGATATAAAATTTATTTCGGTATTTGAAATAAGCGACGAATCTGTATCGCTGGTTGGTGAATTGGAAGGAGAAATAGAGCAGTTTAGTAATTCTTCGTTCTTCCAAATTAGACAAGCGGTTGATTTGTTAGGTAGTTTTAATGTGATAATGGATTGTTGCATAGACGACAATGGGATGCCCGTTGCTATACAGGATAGATATACAATTGTCGATGAGTTTGTATTGACTTCTACGGCAGAGATAGAGGCGGAGCTTATTGACGAAAACGGAAATCTTCTTGGGATAAGTTATATGTTTCCGGTAGCGACAGAGTTTACGCTAAACGTAACGGATGGGGAAAACTATGTAGAAGCCACCACGTCAGATGGTCAGCGATGTATCCTTTACGTGGAATCAGGAACTACGACAATGGTGAATGGCTATGATGCAGTTACAGTGTTTGACCTGGAATAACCAGAAAAGAGTGGCAATATGAAAAATGGTTCACTCCGGTTTTAGGACCATTGTTTTCTTGGGGCAAAGTAGTATGGAAGAATGGGGATGTAATAGAGTTTTTCTTATTAGACAAATTTTAAGAGGGAGAATAAAGAGGAATACTTATGAAGAAAAAAATAATTTTCGTAATGATTTTGCTTTGTATATGCGTGGGATTATTTGCCTACTTTAATCCTTTGCGAAAATTGCCCAAAGTTTCGGAAGGAAATATTTTTAGTGAGGAGAATGAAACAACCGGAAATGACGTTGGGGATGAAATTATCGATATGCTGATGGATGCGGAGCAAGGAGTATTTAATGGCACAATAAAAGAGTTTTGGATATATGACAGAGAGGATAGAGGAATCCAAAACTCGTCTCTTTATGTGGGATTTATTGCAGTTTCGGCTCAATGTGAGTATACGGGATATTATATTGTAAATTTAGATTATAATAGAGATGATGGCTGGGAAGTAAGTGAAGTTAGTTTGGATAGTGAAAAAGAACAACATTTTAGACCGTTGTCCGGTGCAGACATAGAACAAAGCGAGATTCGTCGGCTTGTGCAGCCACTTCTTTCTTCGGGATATGTTGTGGTTTCGTATCCGAATCTTTTTGGTGAGTTGAAAAATTTTGAAATTATTTCTGATGAAATTACAGAAGATGCAGGGGTGTACTTTAATACGATTAGTGTAAGGTATGGATGCACATATGGGTTAGAATATATGGTAGAAGCTACTGTAGTGTATAAGTACTATTATGATTTCGTTGATGATTGTAATTATTGGTATCCCATACGATGCGAAGAAGCACACATATATCAGGTGACGGAGGAATAGGAAAATATAATTTTCGAAAAATCACTTTGCATTTTTGCAAACGTATGGTTATATATGTACACAAGTGGATAAAGAAAATAGTGTGAGCCTTGTAGGCAAGAATAATCGGATAGATATAAATTTTTCGGCAGTTGGATATGAATTGACATGTCAATTTATTGATAATGATAAAAATACTTTCACACTACAAGATGCGCTGAGATATGTAGATATAAAAGAATTCAATGGGTTATATCAAATACCAAGAAAAGAAGAGATTGAAAAGGGCATTATTTATTTAGCAGATGCTGATGCATAAAGAGTTATTGGAAGACTATTATTGTAAAATTGATAAGGAAATAATAATTATATTGAGGGAAGAAGTGTTTTTAATGGAACAGTAGATGATGCACAACGGTTAGTAGATGACTTTGCAGGTACAGGAGAGTGGATAGGTACCAATAAGGAACGTGTGAATTTTGGTGAAGTAATAGGACAGTATGTAAATCCAGCAACAAATGAAGCAGTCGATACAACTGTGGGAATAATCCACTATTCAAAAACGGGAACACATATTGTTCCAGCACAACCGATACAATAGAGAGAGGTGGAAATATGTTTTTTTCAGATAATGAGAGAAGAATTATGGAGAATCTTTTCTTATCAATTAATGATAATGCAACTCAAATCTATATACTAACATATTCAGACGGGGATATTATTGAAGCACAAGTAGATACGTGTTATGAAACCGATAATGGATTAGATGATGATGACCCTGAGTATGAAGAATACCACGCATGTGCAATGAAAATTGTAAAAATTATTGTGGATAAAACTCAAAAACTTAAAGAGGGTAGTTTAATAGAAATTAATTATCATAATTATCCTCAACACATAAAAGACTTACAAGGTAATATATTATAAAAAACTAGTAACTTATAGTGCACAGAAGAAAAACAGTTGTCAAAGTTTATTTGAAGATTTTCAAGATACAACTAATTGGAGACAAGGCGTATTAGATGCAATATACAATCCAGATATGGTGATTGTTTTTAACTTGGATGGTATTAATAATCCGTGGTCAGCGGTAACTAGAGCCGCAAACGGAACAGGAAGTGCAACTGATTGGGAACTATTGCAAATAAAATTGTCGCCCGAGTCGTGGAATAGAGTTACATGGTATGAAAATGGTGAAATTGTTCCAAATCCATTTGAATAGAGGAGGTTATCTAATGGAAAAATTAAACATTGCAAATAGAAAATTTAAACTTTGGTTTTATCAAGTTTCACATAGCGAAGCAATTATTAGGAGTCCAAAAACAGACTTAAATAAGATATATGATACAAATATAGATATATATTTAGGGGATATTTCTTATATTGAAATGCCATGCCTTCTTCAAGAGTTACAGATAAATGATGCGACAGAAGAAGATTGTATTTATTTAAGTCGTAAATTGGAGAAAGATATCCCTATGAAAAAAATTATAGTATTAGTGTCAGAGGGAAAGAAATACTATGTTGTAGCAAGTATTATTAAAATAATGGAAAATGATTTAGATTATGGAGTACTACCCATTTATGCATTTTTAGCAAACAAAGAGATTATGTCTCCACTTAAGGACATTCGAAATTAAAACTGAATATCCCAGCATAAGTACTTGTATGCCAATGCCAATCCGGTGATGTATGAGGACCCCAGTGGGTATAGGTCTATGATGGAATGCCTGATGTCCATGAGTATGAGCCAGATTTTAATTGGCTGTTGTATGATTGGAAGCGTATTCGGATATGCGGATGCAGCGCTTGGCGGCGGAAATATTTTCTGGGGAATTATAAAAGGCGCACTGCAAGGTTTAGGATTCGGCATGGCGTTTTGGATGATACTACATGGTTCCGCATTAGCCTCCTTTATAGGAACAGTACATAACGTAATAGCGACTGTGATTTATGGCTTTGCGGCAGTGGAATCTTTTTCCAGAGGAAATAATGCGCAGGGAATTATTCGTGGAATAATCGCCAGCATCACA
>JAZSDK010000159.1:0-3101 GCA_045531155.1 Faecalimonas sp.
TATCTAAAGAATACACAACCATTCTCTTTCTTACCAAGACCAATTGTGATATAGTCCCCAAAATCATTATTCGCAATAGGGAGCATCTCATCATTCAAGTATTCTTCCAAAATACTCATTTTGTCAGTCAATCTACTGAAATTATAATATTCATTGGCATTTCCGAATCCATAAAATCCCCTCAAATCTGAAGATACTTTATTAATTTTAAATGTTGTCTTTGGCGTTCTTCCACCATTATACTTCATCAAAAATCTTTTATATTCTTCTGGCAAAGTGATGTTGTTTTCCTTTTCGAATGCCATTATAAACTCTCCAATATTGGTATTGTCAAATTTTGATATTAACATTTTTGTTCTCCTCATTTTCTCCGTAAACTTCAAATCTTTTGTTCTATTCATCCCAATAATCTATCGTATCTTGAGGTGTAGTATCAATTCCAAATAACTGCCACATAAAATCCTCTTTCTCATGATAAAGATTAATTATTCGAATGTATTTATCTTCTATCCTATAAAACACATAATTTCTAGACACAAATATATACCGATAGTCTGACACCACATCAAACATTTTCGATACTTCAGGACCCTTTTCTTCATAATCGCAAAGCCCTCTTATTGCATCTGTAATGCTTTTGATAATTTTCTTGGCTTTATCTCCACCATATTCACTGGATATTGCCGATTTTAATGCACGTAATTTATCTGCTGCATCAGGAGTATATTTTATCTTTTTCAATCAATTACCCCCAATTCCCGCTCCAAATCATCTGCATCAATCCAACCTTCTATTTCAGCTCGTTCCTCAGATCTCTTCAAATCAAGCATCAACATGGCAACCGCTTGTTCCCTCAACGCTTCTTTGCTATTCTTAGTAACAATAAACGGAAGACCTTCAACATTTAAAGACTGCTGTATAAAGGTGTTAAATGCATCTGTCAATGTCATTCCAGTTTTTGCATAAATATCCTCAACAGCCTTTTTAATATCTGAATTAATTCTTACTTGAAAAGTTGAATCCTTTGGTGCAATAGCAACATTCAAATTTGTATCCATAAAACATACCTCCTCACCTTTTTCTATATCATAACACTTTTCCTTATTGCGCGTCAATACATTGTCATTACAAACGTAATTATGATATATACTTTCTATGTGACAACTTCACATTGTTTTGATTTACCATAGCATATCTAAGAGTTGTATCTATCCTTCTAAATGCTTTGCGGTTAAAAACATATCTAGAAACTCCACGTTCGTGGTCTGTAAATAGTCAGACACAGTATTCTCAGATAACCGTTTTACCAACACCTCTTGTAGTTTCTGCATCTGCGATGCGTTTAATACTTCTGCCATGTCATTAATGATGTCATAAATTTCTCTACCCATAAGAGTTCACTCCTTTTTGATGGAGTATATCGTAGAAAAATGGGTACAGCAACAGAGCGTATTACTGAAATTTTCACACTTGTTGTTGTAATAAATGTACGACTATTTACGCTGTAATAATCTCTTTTTAAAAGTGCTGAACTTATAAATATAACGACTTGTGTATATAACTGCGATTATCAACATCGCAAAAGCTATTCCGCAACAAAATGATGCGATATTCTCTGTGATTCCACTATCTGCCAATCCAAAGTATTCCAGTACAATAAATATAGTAAACGCAATTACACCTATCCAAGAAAAAAAATGCAAATTTTTCATTAATCTATTCTTTTCCTCATTACTATAATCAGCTACTTTTAATACCGTTTCTTCCATTTCTTTATTCATTTCCTCGCTCTTCCTTTCTCCATCAAGTAATTCTCGTAAATCAACTTCATAATAATCTGCCATTTCAATAAGCACATCTAAGTCTGGCAAATTGTTACCTGTTTCCCATCTCGATACTGTTCTACGAGATACATTTAACTTCTCTGCAAGCTGTTCTTGTGTAAGACCTTTTTCTTTGCGGAGTTCTTTAAGAAATTCTCCAATTTTAATTTGATTCATTTAGGACCTCCTTTCAAAAACATCATACAAATAAAAATACTAAAGATACAGGACACAAAGCGAGCAATGCCCTATTTTACTTGATGAGACACTTCATGTCTACTTCTATTATTACTTAAGAAACTTCAAATTCTTGCATGCTTTCAACTCTTCACTAAGCTGAAATTTTACAAATCATTTGTTTCAGTAAAATTTGCTGTTAACTTCGAAAGCAAATCTCCCATTTTTGTCGGTAACAAATAGCAGCCCAGAGTTTGCATCTTCTGGTTAAAGTTATGACAAATAATAAACCTCTTGGAATTTATATGCTTTGCAAGTCCGTAACCAACTTTTTCAGGTAATGCCTTGAACTCTTCGGGAACAGGAAGTGGTGATGCAGATTCTGTTCTGGTAAGAGGTGGATGCATAATATGAAATGTAATATTATCCTTTGCATACTCAATTCTTAAACATTTTGCTAATGCTTCTAATGCACCCTTTGTGGAACTATAAGGCGAAATATTCATAAATCCTGTCACACCGACACCTGAGCTTGTAAAAATCACACGTCCTTTTTTCTGTGCTGACATATAGGGAATAACACATTTTACCAAACGTAATGCACCGAAATAATTAACATCAAAAACATCCTTGTATGTGTCAAAATCCGTTTCTTTTTCACTTTCAAAAGTACATTTGCAGGCATTATGAACTGCAATATCAATAGTATCAAACTCTGCAACCGTTTCGTCAACAGCCCTCTTTACTGCATCATAATTTCTTAAATCCACCTTATAAAAAATAAGACAGTCATATTTCTTTTGGAGATTTGTAAGATTATTTGTTTCAATATCCAAAACCGATACTTTATTCCCCTCTGCAAGCAATTTTTCCACCATATAATAACCGATCCCTTGATTTGCTCCCGTGATAATAATATTATTAGCCATGGTAACCTCCTATTTCTTCAAAAAGCATCTGTATATGCTTATATGCATCTATACGGAATGCCTCTTTGCTTTCTTCTGTTACTTCCCCATTGAACAACCATTTCTGTGCATAGAAATAAATTGGAGCATAATACTTTACTGCAAGATATTCGCTATCACAATTCGGAATTAT
>JAZSDK010000074.1:0-5417 GCA_045531155.1 Faecalimonas sp.
CTAATCTGCCATCTAGCGTAAGGGTTGCTATGCTTCATGGAAAGATGAAGGCAGATGAGAAGAATTCTATAATGGACGAATATATTGCTGGTAATATAGATGTTTTGGTATCTACTACAGTTATTGAGGTAGGAATTAACAATCCTAATTCTACTGTTATGATGGTTGAAAATGCAGAACGATTTGGACTTGCCCAGTTGCATCAGCTTCGTGGACGTGTTGGGCGTGGAAAACATCAGTCATATTGTATCTTTATGAGTGGCTCAAAGACGAATGGCACGCAGGAGAGATTATTGATTTTAAGTAAGTCGAATGATGGATTTTACATAGCAAGTGAAGATTTAAAGCTTCGTGGTCCAGGAGATTTGTTTGGAATCAGACAAAGCGGTGTTTTAGATTTTAAACTGGCGGATGTATTTCAGGATGCAAAGGTGCTTCAGTGTGCTAGCGAGGCCGTAACTCAATTAATAAAACGTGACCCGCATTTGGAAATGGAAGAGAATCAGAATTTGAAAAATTATTTAAATTTCTATATCAAAGAGGGCATGTTAGAGACGACGTTGTAAGATTTCAAAAAATGGAAAAACATGAAACAACTTCTAGTGTATCTTTTTTATTTCCCCACATACTAAGGTTGTAACATAAAGTTACGAAAAAGTAATCTAAAGAATGAGGAGGAAACGAATATGTCAAGTCGTTCATCAAACAGAGCAGCAGTTCCAGAAGCAAAAGCTGCATTAGACAAATTTAAATATGAAGTAGCAAGTGAACTTGGAGTACCTTTAAAAGAAGGTTACAACGGAGATTTAACTTCTAGACAGAACGGTTCAGTTGGCGGTTATATGGTTAAGAAAATGATCGAACAACAAGAAAGACAAATGTCTGGTAAATAATCGAGAGATTAGATAAGAGTATGAAAAAGAGTGTGACTTGAAAGAGTTGCACTCTTTTTGGGGTTTCTTGACAAGATAATACCTTCTTTGTATAATTTACAAGAAATCTTAAGGGAGGCATTGATTATGCGTGTTATTGCAGGAAGCGCTAAAAGACTACAACTAAAAACAGTTGAGGGAATGGATACCAGGCCAACCACAGACCGAATCAAAGAGACACTTTTTAATATGATTTCGGCGTATATAGCAGATTCAAGTTTTTTGGATTTGTTTAGTGGAAGTGGTGCAATTGGAATAGAGGCTTTGAGTCGAGGTGCCGCCTGTGCTGTATTTGTGGAACAGAGCAAGCAAGCGATGGAGTGTATTAAAGACAATTTGAAATACACCAAATTAAGTGATAGAGCTGAACTTTATGAAACTGATGCGGTAAATGCCTTGAGTCGCATGGAAGGAAACAAAACCTTTGACTATATTTTTATGGACCCTCCATACAATCAATCACACGAGAAAAGAGTCCTTGAATATTTAAGTGGTTCTACATTGCTATCTGACGATGGTATTATCATTGTAGAAGCATCTCTAGATACAGATTTTTCATATGTTGCTGAATTAGGATTTGCAATTATTAAAGAAAAAGAGTATAAAACAAATAAGCACATTTTTTTGGAAAAGGAGACGTAAACTTTATGTTAAGAGCAATCTATCCAGGCAGTTTTGACCCTGTTACTTATGGTCATTTAGATATAATTGAGCGTGCTGCGCGCATTTCTGACGAATTAATTGTGGGTGTATTGCAAAATAAAGCAAAAACGCCGTTGTTTTCTGTCGAAGAACGTGTTACAATATTATCCGAAGTCACAAAAAATCTAAAGAACGTGGAAATTGTTCCATTTGAGGGATTACTAATCGATTTTGCTAAACAAATGGATGCAAAGGTAATTGTAAGAGGCTTACGTGCAATTACTGACTTTGAATATGAAGTACAGATGTCGCAGACGAACCGCAAACTGAATGCTGATGTAGAAACCTTATTTTTAACTACCAGTCTTGATTATTCGTACCTTAGTTCTACAACAGTAAAAGAGGTCGCAAGTTTTGGTGGCGATATTACACAGTTTGTACCGGAATTTGTGGCGGAAAAAGTAACAGAAAAGATAAAAGAGAGAAGGAGCAAATAAAATGAGTAGCCGTATCGAACAAATCATTGAAGAAATCGAAGAATACATTGACAGTTGTAAGTTCCAACCATTGTCAACAACCAAAATTATTGTGAACAAAGATCAAATGGATGAATTATTGCGTGAATTACGTATGAAGACACCGGATGAAATCAAACGTTATCAAAAAATTATTGCTAACAAGGATGCTATCTTAGCTGATGCTCAGGCAAAGGCAGAAAGCATGATTCAAGAAGCTCAGATTACAACAAAAGAATTAGTAAGTGAGCATGAAATTATGCAACGCGCTTATGCACAGGCTAATGATATTGTATTAGCAGCAACAGAACAAGCACAACAAATCTTGGACAATGCGACTAACGATGCAAATGATATCCGCATCGGTGCTATGCAGTACACAAATGATTTGATGGCAACTGCAGAAGGTATTATCGGACATACATTAGACAGTTATACGACAAAATACGATGGGTTAGTTAATTCACTTCGTGAATGCTATGAAATTGTTCGTTCTAACCGCGCAGAATTAGAGATTCCGGAAAAATCAGAACGTGGTATGGAAGCTGAATTCGGTATTGATGTTCTTGCTGAATAAGTGTCTTAACAAGCAAAATTAACATATAGGAATGCAATCAGGCTGGTTACCAAAGCGGTAATCAGCTTTTGTGTTATGTATGGGAATATACGCAGTTCTGTGTTTTGTATCATGGAATTTGTCTGTGCAACAGCACATAATCCTCCAAAGGAGGTTAAGCCTAAAACAAATGGATAAACGACGGTAAAATTCGATGATAATTTTATAATCAAAGGAATTCCATTTGATATTTCTAACAAAGGTAACAAAAATGTAAGGGGTAGCTTTTCGCCCAGTGTAAATAAAGTAGAGAACAGAATCATATATCCCCCCACTTTTGTAATTGTTTCAAACCCGTTCATGATTGCATCATCAAACATTTTAAAATCAAAATAGATTTCCTTTTTCGTATGTAAAGAAGGAACGGATGCTGAAGTAATATGATAAAATTTTCGGAAAAGAAAGCTACATATAATGGGTGATGAGAATAGAATCAGCAAGGTGATTAAAAGCATTTCTTTATCTTTAAATGTCTGCATGACAATATAACTGACAATAAACATAGGGCTTGTATTATTAGAGAAGGAAAGCAGATATTGCCCTTCCTTTCTTGTAATTCGGCCGGAAGTGTGTAAATCAGCAATTACTTTTGCACCCATTGGATAACCACATAGAAAACCGATTAAAACAGCATAACAGGCGTCATTAGACACATGAAAAAGCTTCTGTATAAGTGGACGTATTGCACGAGATATGTAAAACACACAATTAGTTTGAATTAATAGATTGGACAAAATCATAAAGGGGAGCAGTGTTGGAAGAAGTGTCTGAAACCATAATAAAAGCCCGTTGGTTGCACCATGAAAGGTTTCCATTGGAAAACAAAGCATCAGAACAAGAAATCCAATTAAAAGAAGCATGTAAGAATATTGTTTCAAAAGTTTCATGGCATTTCCTTAAGTACATTTTTTACATTTTATGAGAAATTGGCTTGTTTATGCGCATATAGTGAAAGAAAAAAGGATTTTTGTATGCTTAAAAAAATATATAAATATCTAATATTCATTGTCGTAAGTACTTTTTTTGTTTCACTTTTGACAGGAAAACTTGTGGAAGATACTAGAAAAACTAGATTGCAAGAGGATATTTTAACCTCTGCATTATATCGTGAACAGTATATTGGTGAAGAAATGATTGCTTTTTTACAAACTGTCCAAAGGCCAGGGAAATATGTGGGACTATATTTGTTGGAGAGCAAGTTTGGATATCAAGGTCTGCAAGCCAAAATGAAAGCAGATAATTTTAATAAACTGGAAAAGGATTGGAAAAAGAAGGATAACTATAGTGACTACATAAAAACGACAGAAGCTATCTGGAATGATGTAAAATATTTTCCGGTGCCGGAATTTACAACAGATAAGAGCATGACGGTGTCCTATGATAATTCATGGATGTCTGAACGAACCTATGGCGGAGAAAGGGGACACGAAGGAACAGATATCATGGCAAGTAAGAATGAAAGAGGTTTGTATCCAGTTATAAGCATGACAGATGGTGTGGTAAGCAAAAAAGGATGGCTTGATAAAGGTGGTTATCGGATTGGGATTTTGGCTCCCTCTGGCGCATATTTTTACTATGCCCATTTGGAATCTTATGCAAACTTAAATGTAGGTGACGAAATAAAGGCTGGAGACATACTGGGATTTATGGGAGATAGCGGCTATGGTCCGGAAGGAACAACTGGGAAATTTGCTGTCCATCTGCATCTTGGAATCTATATTTATCCAAACGAAAAAGAAATGAGTATAAATCCATATTGGGTGCTGAGATATATTGAAAATCGTAAGGTAAAATGTTATACTTAAAGATAATGCTGATATGGAGGAAAATAATGAATTTACCAGTTGCATTTGTGGAAAAGATGAAGATTCTTCTTGGTGAAGAATTTGACCAATATATAAAATGTTATGAAGAAAACAGATTATATGGTCTTCGTGTGAATACGAAGAAAATCAGTGTGGAAGATTTTAGAAAAATTTGTCCCTTTGATATTACTCCAATTCCATGGATTGAAAATGGATTTTACTATGATGGGGAAACTGTGCAGGCATCCAAGCATCCATATTATTTTGCTGGTTTATACTATCTGCAAGAGCCAAGTGCCATGACACCTGCAAACCGTCTTCCAATTGAACCGGGCGACAAGGTGTTAGATGTATGTGCTGCTCCTGGTGGAAAGGCAACAGAGCTTGGTGCGAAGTTAAATGGTACGGGCGTACTAATGGCCAATGATATCAGCAATTCCAGAGCAAAAGGGCTTTTGAAAAATATTGAGGTCTTTGGAATTGGTAATGTTTTAGTCCTAAGCGAGGAACCTGGAAAATTGGAAGGCTACTTTCCAGAATATTTTGACAAAATCCTAATAGATGCACCATGCTCCGGTGAAGGAATGTTTCGAAAAGACAAAAAAATGGTGAAAGCATGGGAAGAACATGGCCCTGAGTTTTTCGCAAAAATACAGAGAAGTATCATTACACAGGCGGCAAGAATGTTAAAACCGGGTGGTATGATTTTGTATTCAACCTGTACCTTTGATCCAGAGGAGAATGAAGGAACCATTGAATATTTATTGGAAAAGTATCCGGAGTTTGTTATCAAAGAGATTGTGCCATATGAAGGGTTTGCCCAAGGGAAACCAGAAGTGACAGCTTCAAAGGACAGCAGTTTTTCAAAAACAGTTCGTATATGGCCGCATAAAATGCATGGGGAAGG
>JAZSDK010000009.1:0-2888 GCA_045531155.1 Faecalimonas sp.
TCGCACATGGCATCATCAAAATACCAGCTATCCAATGCATATACTGCAATTCCTAAACGATTCTTTAAATCATCTAAATCAATGCCACTCACCAAAAGTGATTCATTGCATATAATCTCAGAAGGTGCAAATTTTGCAATCTCATCCAAGAGTTTTCGGGTGCTGTCCAATTCTGTTACAAAGAAATCACCCGTCGTTACATCGCAGACACCCATGCCGAAATTATCGTCAATATATACAATACACATGATGTAATTGTTTTTGGATTCATCCAGTGCCTGCATATTCAGGTTTGTACCAGGCGTTACAATACGTACTACCTCTCGTTTTACAATTCCTTTCGCAAACTTTGGATCTTCTACCTGTTCGCAAATGGCAACTTTATATCCTTTTTGAACTAGACGATTTAAATATCCCTCTACCGAATGATAAGGAACACCACACATTGGTGCACGTTCTTCTAAACCACAGCTTTTTCCTGTCAAGGTGATATCTAACTCCTTTGTCACTGTCAGAGCATCGTCAAAGAACATTTCATAAAAGTCGCCAAGTCTATAGAATAAGATGCAGTCCTTATACTGGGCTTTTGTCTCCATATATTGTTGCATCATTGGTGTTAATTCTGCCACGATTTTTCTCCTTTGTTTTTACATAATCATACAGAGTAAATTATAGCTCATTTTAGTAAAAAACACAAGATTATCTCTTCAATTAAAGCACGCTATATTTTGGTTTTTCTTCTCGAAATATCCAGTGCAGTAAATAGCCGCTTAAAGGAATTCCTGCTGCACATAATCCGGAAAAAATCACAGCAAAAGGAAGACAGATTTGCCCAAATAATTGAAAGGGCTGGTCACTGTAATCCCATACACCAAGCAGGAGCCATTTGTTTACAATCAACCCCGTGATAAACTCGCTGGCTGTTACAAAAATAGTACATCTTATTACCTGTTTCCACATGGGCTCTCTCCAACGAGTTGCGAATCCTTGAAATGCAAAAAACACCATACATATACCGCCAAGCACAAACATGCTCCAGTGTGAAAATCCACGAAACGCCATTTCAAATGCGTAATACAAGGAACCGCCCAAAAGCCATAAAAAACCATATTCCAGCAATCGCTTAAAAACCATAAAAAATGTCCTCCCCATGTAACCTAATACATAGTTTGGACATTTTACATAATTTTATCTATGGAATTTACTGCATTTCACCTATATAATAAAAGCCTTTGCATTCTTTTAAATGTACATCTACAATTTTTCCTATTAAGCTCTTATCTCCTGGGAAATGCACCAGGATATTGTTGCTCATACGGCCGGTAACAAGTGTTTCATCGTGGTCATTCATGGACTCCACTAATACAGGCTGTACCGTATCTTCATGTACTCTGCAAACTTCAGCAGAAATATCCTGAACCTCTTTTAACAGACGGTCAAAGCGATGCTTAACTACATCCTCTGGAACCTGATCTTCCATGATGGCAGCAGGGGTTCCTGTTCGTTTGGAATAAATAAAGGTAAAGGCACTGTCATATCGAACCTGTTTTACCACATCCATTGTTTCTAGAAAATCTTCTTCTGTTTCGCCTGGAAAACCAACAATAATATCTGTTGTTAGAGAAATATCAGGGACCGCATCTTTGATTTTGCGCACCAATTCCAAATACTGCTCCTTTGTATAACGTCGATTCATTTTCTTCAGAATCTCCGTACTCCCCGATTGAACCGGAAGGTGCAAATGCTTACAAATTTTCTTTGAGTTTTTCATTACATCTATCAATTCATCCGATAAATCCTTTGGATGAGAGGTCATAAAACGAATGCGTTCCAGACCTTCGATTTTCTCAATTTCCTGTAAAAGCTGAGCAAAACTCATTGGTTCTTCTAATGTTTTTCCATAGGAATTTACATTCTGTCCAAGTAACATTACTTCTACTACACCATCAGCAACCAAGTTTTCAATTTCACGAATGATATCCTTAGGATTTCGGCTTCTTTCACGTCCGCGTACATATGGTACGATACAATAGCTGCAGAAGTTGTTACAGCCAAACATTATATTAACACCAGATTTAAATGGAAATTTACGTTCGCTCGGCAAATCCTCCACAATCTTATCTGTATCTTTCCAAATATCAATCACCATTCTCTGTGATTGGAAACGGGTTGCAATTAATTCTGCAAATTTATAAATATTATGAGTTCCAAATATAATGTCAACAAAACGATAGGAGGTCTTTAATTTTTCTACCACATGCGGTTCCTGCATCATACAGCCGCAGAGCCCAATCATCATGTGTGGATTCTTTTTCTTTGCAGCCTTTAACTGCCCCAAACGTCCATAGACACGCATGTTTGCATTTTCACGAACCGTACAGGTGTTATAAATGACAAAATCTGCCTTTTCTTCATCTACTTCTTCCACATATCCAATTTCTTCTAATACGCCAACCAGTTTTTCGGAATCACGTGCATTCATCTGACACCCGAATGTTGTAACGCAGAATGTAAGTGGTCGTCCTGCTTCCTGAGATGCATTTTTTACATATTCTCTAGCTTTTTTAATAAAATAATACTGACGTTCCGGTTCAGTTGTCGGTGTGTAATCATTCAATTGTTTCATGTAATGTCCTTTCTAAACAAATTGATTTGTCGCTTCGTGGTATTCGTAATCAATTGCACTTAATTTTGTAATTAATAAATCTTTATCAACCGCTAAGTCATCACATAACGCGTCCAGATTCACATAATGGTCTCTTAGCTTCGTATTAACAACACTTAAACATAGCATTGGGTCATTCGGTAATGTGTTCATCGTATATCTTCTCCTCTGTAATTAAAACTTCCGGTCTGTAATCGAGCTTTTCTGCATCTATTGCATCAAG
>JAZSDK010000063.1:0-7673 GCA_045531155.1 Faecalimonas sp.
TTCTCCTTTATTTGTATTAATGTATATTTCTGTCTGCTTGTTGGTTTTCTGTCTCCCCATGAGTTTTTCCGATTCTGTTGTTTTGGTAATACAATGATTCTTTTTCGGTCATTAGTTTTTGTAACGGGACAACGTTTCTTCCAGTTCTGCGCACAACTCCTTGCGTATCTCCTCAGGCTCTAATAGAATCACTTTATTTCGAAAGGTGAGTAACCAAGTAATCAGATTTTCTTTGTCCGTATATTCTGTCTGAAATAACAGTTTCCCATCCGCCTGCTCTTCAAAGCAGTGCGTTCCGAATTCTTCCACCAGCCGCCATTTGCAGTCCGCCTCAAAAAGAGCTTTCACGTGAATTCCTCCGGGAAAAACTTTCTCTACCGAAGTAAAATCCGGCAACACAGACGGACGCTTTTCAAAATCATATTCCGTCATTGCAAGCTCGTCCAGACGATTTAATTTGAACAGCCTGTAATCCTTCCTGGTATCACACCAGCCCCACACATACCAGTTAGACCACTGAAACACCAGATAGTACGGCTCTATGGTTCTCCGGGATTCCCCGGATGGTCCATAGTAGTAAAATGTAATTTTGCGGCATCCCTTAATGGCACTACGGATAATCTGAATTTTTGGTGCCAGCGATTCCTTATACCAGGAAGAAAGATCAATCAAAACCGACTGTTCTCCCACGAGAAAATCCGAAGAACCGGCCTCCAGTTTTTCCATCAACTGCTTATATTGGTTCGTTCCATTCACACTGTCAAGGCTGCGGATTCCCGCAAGAATATCCTGCATCTCAGCATTTGTAACCAAAGTCTTGCTGATTTTATAGTTATCCATAATGTAAATTCCGCCGCCGGTCCCCTGCCTGGTTGCAATCGGAATCCCTGCTTTACACAAATCTTCAATATCCCTGTTTATGGTTCTTCTGGACACTTCGAAATGCTCCGCAAGAAAAGGGGCGGTAACCATATCCTTTTGCAACAATATCGATAGAATCCCTATCAGCCTTTCAATCTTCATTTCACTTATTCTCTTTCCTTTATCATAATTTATCACCTTCAACATGTCACCTATGTGTCATGTTTGAAAAATTATATCAAAAAATATCTAAAAACACAATTCAACTTACCTATATGCAAAAACCGCAATCCTATATTTCTATAACATTGCGACTTTTTATTGATTTAAATTCTATTTTATCTAAGCGGACTTCGCAAATGCTTCGTATTTCTTCGGTCGCGGCAGTCGCCGCTTTACTTTATGCGCAGGCTTGCGCCCAATAAATAAGCAAAAAAATACCCGGAAGAGTGCAAGCACTCCCCGAGTTAATATTCGATGATTGTAGCAACACGGCCTGAACCTACAGTACGTCCACCTTCACGCTATATGAATAGCGTTTTTCGATATATTTTCTATGCTTTTTATGGCTAAAATCTGCATATTTTCATTGGTTTTATATGGTCTATTTTTATTTGCATGATTACTTGGCACCGTTTTGGCACCGGGATGCATCTCTTAAGCAAACTGAATTTTTCAAGTGTTCGTCAAATTGGAATCTGTCTTTTCATTACTATAATAAAGCAGATGCCCAAACAGTAATTAAAGCATCATATACGCCATGTGCAATTATTAAGGATAAAGTAGAGCAATTTTTAACTTTTAATCTACAAAAGCAAAAAAATACTCCTATACATGTTGTCATTAACATTTGAATAAGATTGCCGCTGAATAAATGAAATACACCGAAAAGAACAGATGAGCCAATAATGGCTATCATATCCTTTTGACTAATACGGTTCATTTTTTCATAAATAAATCCTCGGAATACAAATTCTTCAACAAAACCAACTGCAAATATACAATAGAAAAATTCATAAATAAATTGCCATAAGTATTTATATCCTTTGCCACTATCGACATATTCACCAAAACCAAATAGATGAGGTATTAGTGTTAGTATAAATGACATTGCGATACCTATTAGAACGCCCACAATCATTTGTAAGCCAAGTTTGCTTTTGCTAAAGCCATAATTTACTAACTTATCTTTATTAACACGCATTACAACTATAGGAATCAATGCAATTAACCAATAAATCAAAAGCATGCTTACCATTCTTAGTCCTAAAGGTAACGACATCAGTACAAACTGATAAAATGCTACTACACCATACAACCCCAGCATAGAACCCAAAAATCCTACTATCAAACTAATCCATTCTTTTCTCTTGCTCATAATTTTCTCCTCTGAAAATTCAATTTTTTCTCTCTGCTACCAATTCAGCAATTCTTTAATTGCGTCATTGTTTTGCCTTACCATAATTACAAGAACTAATCCTACAACTACTGTAGCAGTAAATGTAACAGCTTTGATTATCTTAAAGCCTATAGTTCCTTTTTTTGTTTCATCCATCTTAAGTGTAAAATGACTCAAAATACCAAACAGCACAATAAAAGTCATTGTTTTATTACGGACTCTCTGCTGCTTAATAATATCCGATTCAATACTAAGGTATTTCTTCTGCAAGGTCTTAGTAGTTAAGTCCTTCGGTACAGGCACTACATCAATACTGGTAATAGTATGAACCGGAAGGGAAGTAATTTCATTGATAAATCTGTCTGATAGATTGCTAGATAACCCTTTTTCGTGCATAATCTCCAATAATAAAAGCAACTGATATAATCAACAGAATAAATACAGACAAGATATCCCAAACATCAATCACAGGCTCGCCAATCATTTTCGACAACATACTGTTTATCAAAAATGTAAATGGAATTGCAAACAAAAATGTAATTCCTGTTGCCAAAAGTTTTCGTTCCTTAAGTCGATAATACAGAATATAAATTATCCACAAAAGAACAAGTGTAATAATTGATACAATTGCACCAATACGGAATACCTCATTAACCTTTATCAAAATACTTAATATGTACATAAATGGTACAATGAGAATACTAATAACAACCATCGCCACCAGCACACCTTTCTTTCCCAACAATATAACAGGAAAAGATGCTATCCATGTAACCAAAATAGAACTAAGTACGATAAGTGACCATGTCAGCGTTCCTGAAGTAGCAATATCACATATACAGCATACAAGAATACTAATTACCATTGTAATTGTATATATTGCTGATATTATGGCATTCTTGTTCATATTATTCTCATCTTTTCGTTTCAAGTCAACGAGCTTCTCGTTGACTTTTTCTTCGTAACTATTCATTTCTATCCTCTCTCCGCTTAATAGTTCATTGACCGTAACATCTTTATCTTTTAATGTCCCAATTCCCATCTATTTCTAAAAAGTCTCTTGCTATCTCTTTAGCAAATATCAACCCGTTATCGCTATTTGTAAGAATAATTACATATTTATTTTGCGAAGGATACAGCACAATTAAACTTTGAAAACCGGGATTGATGCCGGAATGCCAATAAGTTTCTCCTTTGCTTTCAGATTCAATGGCAATACCCAGCCCCCAACTATTTACATCATCAATATTCACAGCAGCAGAAAACATTTCCTTTACGGCGCCATCACCACTATAATATTCATTTGTCAGTTCACTGCAAAATGCAGCCATATCTTCATTTGAGGATTTCAGGGTATATGCACAATTTGCTTCTTTTGCTACTATATCATTTGTAACCGGTACGGTAGCAGGAATTGCAAATCCTAAAACCAACATGAGCATTACTTCTATTGGTATAACAGCATAAAAGATTTTTGTATGTTTTCGGGCAAGTACCAAAGATACTCCCATAAATACAGCACATACTCCAAAAGTAATCACTACTTTTGATACCAAAACAAGCAAAAAGGATATATTCACAACAACAGCTATAGCAAAGCACACAATCAGACTGATTTTAGATGAGAAAAATTGTTTTTTTGTTATCTTCCTCAAAACAAAAACAGCCAATAAAAGGACAGTAAAAACTATAATAAAAATAATGAATATATATATTACAACCGAAGATAAATTCATATAAGGCGTAACTGTTCTGGTATGTTCAAAAGTGCTGTTTTCCATCCCCAAAGGTTCAAAAACATAATATTCTGCCGCCTGTTCCATCGTCATTCCACTGACATTTTCAATTACACTTTGTAGATAAATATATCCCACTCCAGAATAACAAAATTCCTTACCAGGATCTGAATATATTTTCTTGTCAATGCCCAACTCATAAGAAGGAGAAAAGCCTGCCGTATGACATAATAACTGTTTTAAAGTTATGTCATTTAACCGTTCATCACTGGTAAGTAAATCAGAATCTAAAAATGGAGCGATTTTGTCATCAAGATTAATTTTTCCCTCATCAACTAACTTTAAAGCAATATAAGCACTTATCACCTTACCATTGGAAGCAAGTTCAAATACAGAATTTTCATCTATTCCGTCACCATAATTCTGAAACACGACTCTATCGTTTTCATAGTAAGCAATAGAATATTCATTTTTATCATAACTACTTGCCATCAGCTCTGTTTCCTGCGTGGCGTGAGCTGTAATTCCCATCAACAATCCGGATAAAATAAAAATAAATACCAACACTATTTTTTTCATAAGTCACCTCTTTCATTAACTGATTTTTTTCCCAACAAAGACATGGTGCTGATATATAGACAATGGATTATGCTTTTCTCATCAAAAGCAACACTTGATTTCGGTATGTTTTCTCCCGTATAACATTTAGAAAGAGTCACATCTCGTATAATTCCATCAAATGAAGCTACAATAAAAGCCAAGATGTCTTCTATTGGCATAACAGGCATAAAATATCCATTCTCTGCTCCCGTTATAATAGTTTTTGATGCACATTGTAATAAATAGCCAAAGGTTGATGTAGTGGTTACATTTTGGTTAATCCGTTCATTCCGCTCCGGATTATGCGCCCAAAATGTACTAAGCTCAAAAAGAACTTTATTATAGCCTATCAGTATGTCGGAAAAATACTGTTCGGAAACCAAAAACAAATCGTGTAAAATGACTTCCGGCGAATTACCGGATTCCATAATTTCATCTATTTGCTCAACATGGTTTCCTTGCATATTTGCCTTATCAATAAGTGCTGCAAGCACTAAATCAATATTATTAAAATATTTATATACCCCTCCCTGACTCATACCAGTTTCTGATACAATATCTGTCATTGTAATATCATAGGCTGGTTTTCTCTTACATACTGCAAATGTGGCATCTAAAATTTGGTTTCTTTTGTTTTCCAAATATTCGTTTTTTACTTTTGGCATAGCATCAACCTCCTAAGCTCACAAAAACGACAGCGTTATCGTTTTTAAAATAGCATATATCATTTTTGTTGTCAAGAAAAAACGACAACTTTATCGTTTATTTTTTCTTTCTACTAAAACATATTATCCAATGACATCCTTTTCGCATAACCAATCCGGCCTAATTCTAGAATAGCTAGACTTGTAAGTACTGCCCGTATCCGTGCAAAAGTACAAATAATATAATTATTACAATAGAATGCGGAGCATTACGCTCCGCACCCACACTACACATATATCAACTCTTTTAATACGATTTCCTCTGCCGAACTTCTCACATTATTCATCAGCCCTACCCACTTCATCTGATCGGTAGCTTTTAATTCTTCCATAATCCCTGCTCCAGCTTTCATCTGCTCTACAAGAAGCTCTACTCTCTCATAACATTGTGTATCAACCTCATGCAAATACTCATTCAATCGCCCATCCATAAGTAGCTTGATATATTCCCCTCTTTGGTGTTTTTTCAAATACTCCCACCGCATTCGTCCATACTTGCCAATCTCATAGTGTGTACCTTCCGGCAACTGCAAATCCGGGTAATACATTCCATCCTCTCCAAGCGTGTAACCAATTCCATTTTCTCCAATGATGTGTTTCTCCATAAATTGCTCCTATCTACCACCTCTATCTGCTCTGTAATGATGGCTCTGTCTATTATTTTCTCGTTCCTTTACTTCTTGTTGCTTTCTCTGCAATCTTGTCTTCAAACTGTCCGACTCAGCCTTATTTCCAGTCTGCTGTTCCCACTTTGCAACTGCCGACTGATAATCTGCATATTCCGCTTTAGAAACCTTAAATTCAGCCAAGAACTCCTTCACATTCTTATAACCATACCCCTGCACGATACTTGATAGGTACTGTTTCATATTGGCTATCTGTGTCTTTAGCTGTTCTGCCTGCTCATGCAACTCCTTACGCTGTTTTGCCTTGAAGATGCCCTTTGCTCCGGCAAGCTCCTTCTCCACATTCGCAAGCTGTTGCTCCCTCTCATAAATAGCGGTATTTTGCTTCTCCAACTTATTATAAATATCCGTAAGTCTTAGATACTTGGAAGCAAGTGCTGACTTCTTAGGCATTTCCAGTATAGGCTCACTCTTGACTTTTACAAAAGATTTTACCCTCTTAACATGTGTCTGCTCCGGCTCTGTCTTTGCAACCGTTTCTATGCCCCTATCTGCCTTTTGAAAAGCCATCTTGAACACCTTGCCAATGAGAAGCTCCAAAGCATAAATAGCGGTCATAATCAGGCTTTTTAGTAATGCCGGATTTCTTCCCGACTTCTGAATGGAAGCCTTTACTTTCTGTCCAATTTCGCTCTGCTTCACTTCCAAAATCTGTCCCTCCGGCACACCACTAATCAATGCTCTATCCACAGTCTGATTCCACATGGTACGATACTGGTTATCGGTTTTTATCTGCTCTGCTTTTGGATTGTTCTTGCCAACCTTTTTCGTAGGCAGATACACACCGTTTCTGTCAAAAACCTTGAGCTTTTGCTTGTCATCTTTTACATAAATATTGATAAGGTCAGTGTAGGAGCGTTTCACTTCATCAAGGAAGCTGTCGCTCTTAAATCGGCTGTCCTTTATGGTAAAAAGATTACGCTCATATACCTCGCCCTTGGGAATGATTTTACAGCCTTTCCGAAGCTGTCCGGCTTCATCCAGTATCTCTTTTTTGGTTCGTACATGCTTTCCGTTTTCGTCATAAAACATATTTCTTGTGGCAATCTTCTCCAACGGCTCATCAAGTAGCTTTCGCTCTGAAAAGATGAGATGGATATGATAATTGGTCTTGCGTTTATTGTGGTGCAAAGCTGAAATACATTCCACACCATAATTCTGCTTAAAGTGTTCTGTGAACAGTTTGAGCAACTTGTCCGGCTCATAATCTACAAAACTTTCCGGCAGAGCAATAATCAATTCTCTTGCTTCAATACAGTTTCCTTTCGTTCCGCTTTCCCTATATTCCTCTTGATTGCACTTGGCAAGCTCCTTCCAAAATTTGCGGTCAGTTGTTTCATAAACTGCATACAAATTTTCCTGTCTTGCTTTGCTCGATATATAGCTGATTCTGCCTTTCACATTAGGCAGTTTTGACATCTGTATAAATGAATTTCTTACAATAGGCATTGCCCCCTTTCTTTGAAAAATGATAGCGACTTTTGCTATCGTGAGTGGACACATAGGTGTCCGTTTACGAACCCATTGCCGTATCCGGCATAATAGCCCTGCAAGGGCGCATTCAGAAATTGCAAAGCAATTTCTTCATTACGCGGCTCTCGCTAAGTCCGTCTGCAAGCAGCCGCGTTTAGCTCGATGCAATCGCGAAATACACAGAGTACAAATCTCCGATTTGTGCGATGGGTGT
>JAZSDK010000086.1:0-4207 GCA_045531155.1 Faecalimonas sp.
ACACAAGGTGCTTGGCGGTTCCTCAGGATTAAATAAGTTTCGAATGGTTCCGCCTTTTTTATTATCATGATACACATCGGTAAAATTATTGAAGAGGAGTTCTATCGCCAAGGTCGCTCCGTTTCTTGGTTCGCAAACAAACTTTGTTGCGACCGTACCAATGTGTACAATATTTTCAAGCGTGAGAGTATTGATACGGCTCTATTGGCCAAAATTTCCCGAACATTGGAACATAATTTCTTCCTTTATTATATAGAGGATTTGAATCGGGTGTGAATTATTTTCTACAAACCGTAGAGTTTTGTAAAACACGATAATGGGTATGGTTCTATGATAAACCTTTAATTTTGCAAAAAACAATTAAAGGTTTATCATATGATGAAAAGATTTATGATTATGGCTGTCATGCTGATAGGTCTTGGTATGACAGCATTTGCTCAGAGTGAGAAGTTGGGAATTGGTCTTAATGTTGGTTATGGTTCAGAAATCTCCAAGCCGTCTATCGGTGTAAAGGCTCTTTATGATATTACGGAAGAGTTTACTATTGCACCTTCTTTTAATTATTATTTTCCTGAAAAAAAGAGAATTGAAAGTGTAGAAACAAAATTGAAGTATTGGGACTTGAATTGTGATGTGCATTGGAATCTTTTTAACAAGGAAAACTATCTGCTTTATCCTTTTGCCGGTTTGGCATACGCTCATGTCAAAGGCGAGGCGTCGGAAGATGAATGGGGTTTCTCGTACGATGAATCTGGAGGTGATTTTGGATTGAACCTAGGTTTTGGTGGACAGATGTTCTTGACAGAAAATCTACTTGGGACAGCAGAAGTGAAATATCAAATTATCAGCGGACTGAACCAATTTGTTCCGTCAATTTCTTTAATCTATAAATTCTAATGACATGAAACGATTTGTATTTGTATTATTCTTGTTTGTATCGTTGTGTACTTATGCGCAACAGATTGCAGAACCTCAATTTGTAGGTGAAGTGCTTTTGGTGAAATCAGAAACAACTGCCATTCCTTTGGAAAAGAAGACCGCAACGGTAAAGACAAAGGCAGGTGCTTCTGTTTATTTGACAGGTATTGGTTCGGTAAAAAGCCGTATTCATGTGGAAGGTATGTCTTCTACCGTTCGTTACTCACAAGCGGATGGTCCGATAGTTCTTATTGTTAGAGCTGCCAATAATGAAAATGATCCGAGCAGTTTCATTCGAGTGTTCAGATTTGAACAAAAGAAGAAAGAACGTAGAGCAGAATTGGCAAAGTTGAATACGTTGGGTGGTTCATCGGACAATAACTTTGATTACATTGAATATGTAGGTGAGAAATATGGTGAAAAGTCATATAAACTCACTTTAAGTCAAGTGGAACCATGTGAAATCGGTGTACTCATCAGCAATCCGGATAAGGTGGATGAAAAGCAGATGATTGTACGTTGTTTGGGTATTGATTAATCAGTGATTTGATGATAAAAAGAAAGAATCTGTTACATTGTTTTTGTTGCGGATTCTTTCTTTTTGCATTTAATAAATGAAGTTTATAGATTCTAATATATTGATTGTATGAATAAGATTATAGCTGTTGTGATACAGCTGTTTTTGTTTTGTGCTTGTGTTTCTAATAGTGAAGAACCGAAGGTGGAGGATTTGATAGAAATGAAGATATCAGAAATAACACCAATTGTTTCTTCAGGTGGAACTTCCGTTATAACTTTCAATACCAATGTGGATTGGTCGAGTAATATCGTTTATTCTCGTTCGGAAAATTGGTGTACAATTGTTCCGGAAAGCGGACCTGCGGGAACTGCTCATGTTACAATAACAGTATCAGAAAATACATCTTTCGATGAACGAAATGCGGTAATTCTTTTAATGGCTGGCCAGGCAAAAAAGGAGTTGGTCATTAACCAAGAACAAAAAAATGTTATTTTGCTAAAAGATGATAAATGTGAAATTGAACCAGAGGGTGGTGTGTTGAATGTAGAAATAGCATCCAATGTAGATGTCGATTGCGAAGTGGAAGATGCTGCAACGTCATGGATAAATGTGCTCTCTTTTAGTCGTCTGTCAACTTCTTCATATTCCTTTCAAATAAAAAGTAATGGAGAAAAAGAAGAACGATTAGGAAAAATATGTTTTTATAATGACCGATGTAATCTGAAGGAAATATTTGTTGTAAAACAAAAGGGCGTGCAATCGTCCTCTATTGTTGATGGTAGTAATGAGGAATATGTAGAAGAGAACAAAGGTTGGGATAAATAAGAATATAGTGATGAAGAAAATTTATATTTATTGTTTGGTTGTTTTGTTGAATGTTTTCTATGGATGTGAAAATGAATTTGATTATAAATTCAATCAAGGACAAAACAATTATGTATTAAAGGCAAAAATAGAACAGTCGGACTTATCTCGTACGTTACTAAATGGTAATAGAGTTGAATGGGCAGAAGGAGATGTTATTGGTGTCTATGGTGATAAAGGTTCTATTAATGTTTCGTTTGAACATAAGCAATTAGATGATTTTGTGGGATGTTTGGAGGAAGATGAATACCCTTTGTGGTCATATTATCCTTATGATAGTATGGCTGTTTTCGATAAATCGACGTTGACCTTTACATTGCCTTCAACTTTTGATTATACGAGTAACAGTAATGCTCCCATGATTGGTGTGAAACAAAACGATGATTCGTTTGTTTTCAGACATTTATGTGGACTCTTGAAGTTTTCTGTTGATAGTATACCTGTCGATTCTACTTTTTTGGTAATTAGTAGTGTAGGAAATCCTGCACCTGCTATAGCGGGAAAAGTGATGGTAGATGATGTTCTTGCTCAAAATGCAATATTGGTAGCTAATGATAACATAAAGGATATAACAATAAATATGAATAGGAATGTTGGTAGTCGTACATTTTATATACCTCTACCTGTCGGGAAATATCCTTTATTGAAGGTTGCTTTATTTGCAAAGGATAGTACGCTGCTTTTTTCTAATAGTATATCTGATGTGGAAATTAAACGTGCGGTAATGTTGAATATCTGTAAGAATGAAGGGAGTGAAGTGATAATCTCTCCTATTGAGAATATTAAGAATGTTATTCAGCGAAACAAGAATAAGAAGAAAGATGAACTTCTAAATATATTGGTACGGGTACTTGAAAATTATATAGACGATGATGTTATATGTGTTTATCCACCTATAGATTCTTCTTTTAAGGATGGATTGATAGAAATAGAGGAAAAAGGGAAAAATAATCCTCAGAAAATAGGTGTTTATATTGAACCTGAAAATGCTTCTGTTGATGGACAATTTGAAATACCAAATACTCCTCGTAACCATTGGGTTTCCAAAGTTAAATCATTTGAAAGTGGAAAACTTAATAATAGTGGAAAGGATTCGTATGATGATATTCTTGATAATACCAATATATTATGTTGGGTTCCTTTTTATAAGGAAATACCTCATATTTCTGTTGATGATGAGCTGGTGAAAGATTCTCCTTTGGATTTAAAGAGGAATGTTTATGATAATGAAAAGGCTACTTATGAAAATTTAGTAGGAAATTTGTCTGCCAATGGAATTGTAAGTATAACAACTCATGGCAGTGAAGGTAAGTATATTTTTGTTCCAGACAAGGAAGCTTTAGGAAAGAAAGGCTTTGAGATATATTGGCTGTATTGCGAGGGGGATAGATATGTGGATGCAAAAATAATGTATCCTCTAATGGCTGAGCATTTTTATGGATATAATTTTTATGAAAATGCGATTGTATATAATACATCATGCTTTAGTTATAGCAATAAAACTTCAACGAATGATAAATTATTGAAAAACCAATTTTCGACAATGGGGATTTCAACGTATGCTGGTTATTCAAATGTTGTATATCCCGGCAATGATAAAGCCTTGGCTTCTGAGTACTATTATAATTTATTTCATGAATTGAAATCTAATAAGCAGTCTGTGCCTAAAGATTGTTTTTATTCAATGGGTTCATCAATAATAGGAACGTTGAAGTTTGATTTTTGGCGAGAAGTTAAATTTGTTGATTTTAGGCCGAAAGGATCGGTTTTAATAGATGAAGAGAATGTCACTCTTCCATTTGAATTTAAAGGTGTTGGAAATTTGAAGGAAGACTGTTATATTGGTCTTTTGATAGGAGATAACGAGCGGTTGGATAGTTTGAAATACGAGAATTATCATATGGT
>JAZSDK010000158.1:0-9171 GCA_045531155.1 Faecalimonas sp.
CAATGCGTAACGCAGGCGTGAAGAATATTATATTCTCTTCTTCAGCAACTGTATATGGTGATCCTGCGTTTATTCCAATTACAGAAGAGTGTCCAAAGGGACAATGTACCAATCCATATGGCTGGACAAAGTCTATGTTAGAACAGATTTTAACTGATTTCCATACAGCAGATTCAGAGTGGAATGTGGTACTCTTGCGTTATTTCAATCCGGTTGGAGCTCACAAGAGTGGTACAATCGGAGAAGACCCGAAGGGTATTCCAAACAACTTGATGCCTTATATTACACAGGTTGCAGTTGGCAAGCGTGAATTTTTAGGCGTATTTGGAAATGATTACGACACACCGGATGGAACGGGCGTACGTGATTACATCCATGTAGTTGACCTTGCTGTTGGGCACGTAAAGGCTTTAAAGAAAATCGAAGAGAAGGCAGGCGTATGTGTTTACAATCTTGGCACTGGAAACGGATACTCCGTTCTCGATATGGTGAAAGCGTTTAGCAAGGCGTGTGGACATGACCTTCCATATAAGATTTTAGACAGAAGACCGGGGGATGTTGCAATGTGCTATGCAGACCCTGCAAAAGCAAAAACAGAACTCGGATGGGAAGCTGTTCGCGGTTTGGATGAAATGTGTGAAGACTCATGGAGATGGCAATCAAACAATCCGAACGGATACGGTGAATAATATGAGAAAATTGTTAAATTGGTTAAAACAATGGCCGGCAGTCATGACGATTTTTATGGTTGTGATGACGATTACGATATTTTTTGTAGAGCCGAAGGCCGGCGTTGTGATGAGTGGCTTTACCATGGGATACATTGTAGTATTGCTGCTTATGTATTTTCATAATAAAACACTTGTGATTTCCAATCCAAAAGGCATTGCGGAGCAATACGGTTTCTTGCAGAATACCTTGTTGAAGGAAATTGTATTTCCTCACGCAGTTATGATGGATGATGGCAAGGTTGTTTGGGCAAACGAGAGGTTTGAAGAAGTATTTGGATATGATTCTGTTGTGAATAAATATTTGAGTAATTATATCCATGATTTGAATCGCAGCGTTTTTCCAAAAGGTGAAGAGAATGTTGTGATGGAAGTTCAATTTGCAAATAGAGACTATCGTGCTATTTTGGAAAAAATCCCGGTAGATTCTTTAAATGACACAGAGAGTGTTTTTGGGCTTCCAAAGGGAAAAGAATATTTTGTTACAGTTACGCTTGAGGATATTACGGATTTGAACTTCTACATTCGTGAAAATGAAGAACAGAAGCTGGTGTCGGGACTTATTTATTTCGATAATTACGAGGAAGTAATGGAAAGCGTGGAGGAAGTGCGTCAATCACTTCTCATTGCTTTGATTGACCGAAAGGTGAATCAATATTTGGCGAATTTTGATGGTCTTGTGAAGAAGATGGAAAAGGATAAGTACTTTTTCGTTGTAAAGCAAAAATATTTCAAGGAAATGGTGAAGGGTAAATTTGCTGTTTTAGAGGATGCAAAGAGCGTCAATATTGGAAATACAAGACCGGTTACTTTGAGTATTGGTATGGGACTTTCCACAGAAACATACGCTCAAAGCTATAATCATGCCCGTGTGGCAATTGACCTTGCCTTAGCCCGTGGTGGAGACCAGGCAGTTGTGAAGAACGGAAGCAACATCACATATTACGGAGGCAAGAGGGAACAGACTTTGAAAAATACCCGTGTGAAGGCACGTGTTAAAGCGGAAGCCTTGCGTGAGTTTATTATGTCCAAGGATCAGATTATTGTTATGGGACATCGCATCGCGGATGTGGATTCATTTGGTGCGGCAATTGGTATTTACCGTGCAGCTCAGTCCATGCAGAAGAAAGCGCATATTGTGATCAATGAAATTACGAGCTCAGTGCGCCCGTTTTATAATGCATTCTGCGAGAGCCCGAACTATCCGAATGATATGTTTGTAAAGTCATCTGAAGTGCATGACATCATGAATGACAATACTATGGTGGTTGTAGTGGATACAAATCGTCCGGAGCTTACAGAATGTCCGGAGCTGCTTAAGAAAGCAAAAATGATTGTGGTATTTGACCATCATAGGCAGTCTAATGATGTAATTGAAAATACGGTATTATCTTACATTGAGCCATATGCGTCTTCTGCATGTGAGATGGTTGCAGAAGTACTGCAATACATCACCGATGATGTTAAGATTACCAGTATGGAAGCGAACAGTATGTATGCCGGTATTATGATTGACACCAATAATTTTGTGAGCAGAACCGGTGTCAGAACCTTTGAAGCAGCGGCATTCTTGCGTCGTTGCGGTGCAGATATCACTTATGTTCGTAAAGTCTTCCGTGATGATTTGGACTGGTATCGTGAGAAAGCAAAGATTGTCAGCAGCGCAGAGATTTATCATCAGGAATATGCGATTGCAAGATTTGAAAATGAAACCATTGACAGCCCGACGATTATCGGCGCGCAGGCGGCAAATGAGCTTCTTAATATCAATGGAATCAAGGCATCTTTCGTGCTAACAGAATATTATGGAAAGATTTATGTCAGTGCGCGTGCAATTGATGAGGTAAATGTGCAAATTGTTATGGAAAGACTGGGCGGTGGCGGCCATATTAATACCGCGGGAACGCAGTTCCAACATACGGATATGGACGAGGCAATCAAGGCGCTGAAACAGACAATTGACATAATGATTGCAGAAGGAGATATTTAAAAGATGAAAGTTATTTTGTTAGAGGATGTAAAATCACTTGGTAAAAAAGGTCAAATCGTAAACGTCAGTGACGGTTATGCGAGAAACTTTGTTTTGCCAAAAAAGTTAGGTTTGGAAGCAACAAGCAAGAATCTGAATGATTTAAAACTGCAAAAGGCAAATGAAGAAAAGGTTGCGCAGCAGATTTTAGATGAAGCAAAAGAACTTGCTAAGAAAGTGGAAGCTGGAAAAGTAGAAGTGAAGATTAAAGTTGGCGAAGGTGGAAGAACCTTCGGCTCTGTTTCTACAAAGGAAATCGCAGTTGCAGTGAAAGAGCAGATGGGATATGACATTGATAAGAAGAAAATCCAGCTGAAGGATGCGATTAAGACATTGGGCACACATGTTGTTCCGGTAAAATTGCATCAGAAAGTAACTGCGGAATTGAAAGTGATTGTTACAGAAGAATAGGAGGCAGAAACTATGGATGAAGCACTCATTAAACGAGTACTACCACATAGTATCGAAGCAGAACAAGCAGTAATCGGCGCAATGCTGATAGATAAGGAAGCAATTCTGACCTCTTCTGAAATTATATCAGGAGCTGATTTTTATCAATCAGCCTATGGTGTGATTTTTGAAGCGATAGTGGAGATTTATAACGAAGGAAAACCGGTGGACTTAATTACCTTACAGAGCCGTCTGAAGGAAAAGGATGTGCCGGCAGAAATTAGCAGCTTGGAGTTCGTACGTGATTTGGTTGCAGCGGTTCCAACGTCTGCGAATGTAAAGTACTATGCCCAAATCGTTGCTGAAAAAGCTATGCTTCGTCGTTTGATTAAATTGAACGAAGAAATTGAAAATATGTGCTATCTTGGAAAAGAACCGATGGAAGTGGTTTTGGAGACAACCGAAAAGAAAGTTTTCGAGTTGGTTCAAAAACGAAACACCGGCGACTTTGTTCCGATTAAGCAGGTTGTACTGAATGCTCTTGATAAGATTGAGCTTGCATCAAAAAATGCAGGAAGCGTAACAGGTATTCCAACCGGATTTTTGGATTTGGATTACAAGACAGCGGGGCTGCAAAATTCAGACTTGATTCTGGTGGCGGCCCGTCCGTCTATGGGTAAAACAGCATTTGTACTTAATATTGCACAACATGTGGCGTTTAAAGTCAATAAGTCCGTTGCCATTTTTAGTTTGGAAATGTCAAAGGAGCAGTTGGTAAACCGTCTGTTTGCATTAGAAGCACAGGTGGATGCACAATCCTTACGTACCGGTAACTTAAAAGATGCTGACTGGGAAAAATTGATTGAGAGTGCAGGAACCATTGGCAAATCTAAATTGATGATTGACGATACACCTGGTATTTCTATTTCTGAATTGCGTTCAAAGTGCCGTAAGATGAAATTAGAGTATGGACTTGATTTGATTATCATCGACTACTTGCAATTGATGACAGGCCGCGTGGGTGGAAGAAGTGAATCAAGACAACAAGAAATTTCAGAGATTTCAAGATCTTTGAAAGCAATAGCGAGAGAACTGAACGTTCCGGTTATCGCGTTGTCACAACTTAGCCGTGCAGTAGAACAGCGTCCGGACCATCGCCCGATGATGTCAGACCTTCGTGAATCCGGGGCAATTGAGCAGGATGCCGATGTGGTTATGTTCATATACCGTGACGATTACTACAACAAAGACACAGAAATGAAAAATGTGGCAGAGATTATCATTGCAAAACAAAGAAATGGTGCCATTGGCACTATTAACTTAACCTGGTTACCACAGTACACCAAGTTTGCAAATTATTTAAGAGAATAAGATTGTTCTAGAGTTGACAAAGGGGATTGCGCTGCAATCCCCTTTTTGGAGGTGTATTGGGGCTTGCTGGGCGTCCACTTTCGAGGCATATGGGGGCTCACTGGGCGCGCACAGGAGGCAGCCTGGTGCCCACTTTCTATAAATGGGCTTGAAGAGGGCTACTATACCCATGATTTTGTAATTTACTGGGTATTTGCAGAGATTCAATCATGTTTTATAGAAAGTGAGCCAATAATTTGCCTGATTTTGAGGTGCTTTTGCATGGTTTCTGGGTATTTTGGGGTGTTAATAGGGCCTGGATACCCAGTGGCAGAAATAAAGTGGCGAATAAAATGCGCATTTTACATAAAATAGGCAAAGGGGATTGCATTGCAATCCCCTTATCCTTCAAAAATTCTTCTTAATTGTCTTAGTGGTGTTGACTTGGCGTACTCTTTGCGATATGATTGTTGTTGACGAATCAAATAGTCAAGTTTCTTATATCGTTCCTCTTCCTGGAGGTCTTGGGCTTGGAACAAGTATCCCATTTCCCTTATCACAGATTGTGTGATGTTTTCCTGTAATATTTGGTTGTTTTCCAGTAAAGCAAGTTGTAATTCAGATAGCTGTTTTTCTTCCTCTTTTGCTTGGTTTTTCTTTCGCTCATTTGCCCTTGCCTTCGCTTTTAGTATATCCGGAATTAATTCCTTTAACTCTTTCAAAAGCATACCTTGCTCTTTTAGTTCCTTAATGCAGGTGAATAACCGTACATCTTCTTCTGTATAGTAACGATGTCCCATTTCGGTACGTCCAATTTCAATTCCCAGTTCTTCTTCCCAATGTCTGAGAACATGAGTTTCCACATTGACACGCTTGGAAGCTTCCGAAATCATATAACGAACCTCGCCCATACAAAACGCCCCCTATATTCATATTTTTAATTTATGTATCATATACATCATAGCATAGGGTGGAAACTTTGTCTCAAAAAATCAATCATCAAAGTTCGACAAAAACTATAATCATTCAAAGGAGAAAAATTTATGATTTATGAAAAAATGGTAAAAGAACACCAAAAGATAGCTGCTCAGATCAGTGCATTACAATCACAATTAAAAACATTACCTGACGGAAAACTCATTTGCGCATCAAATGGGAAGTGGAAAAAGTGGTATCATAGTACAAAACAAGGAACTACGTATCTCCCCAAAAAGAATCGAAAACTTGCTGAGGATTTGGCATACAAGAAATATGTGCTACTACAATTAGAAAACTTGAATTGCGAAAAAGAGGCAATCAATTTATATCTGAATCAACATGATCAAAACGCACGTCAAAAGGAAGAAGAACTTTTTTATTCTCCAGATTTTCATTCTTTGCTTCAACCTCGTTTAACTCCATTATCGGAAGAACTAAATACTTGGATGAACATGCCTTATGATAAAAATACAAATCATCCGGAAAACTTAAATAATAAAGCGTATTCGGGAAATATGGTTCGATCAAAATCTGAAGTGTTAATTGATATGTTTCTCTTCAAAAACAAAATTCCTTTTCGATACGAGTGTCTTTTAGAATTAGATGGCGTTATAATGTATCCTGATTTTACTATACGTCACCCCAAAACCGGCGAGACCTTTTATTGGGAGCATTTCGGTTTAATGGATAACCCTACATATAGCAAACATGCATGTTCCAAACTTCAACATTACATTTCAAGTGGAATTATTCCATCCATTCAATTAATTACAACTTATGAAACCAAAGACAGTCCCCTAAGTGCAGAAAAAGTAGAAAAAATTGTAGAAGAATATTTTCTTTAAGAGTTGTCACTGGGTATCCAGGTCCTATTAACACCCCAAAATACCCAGAAACCATGCAAAAGCACCTCAAAATCAAGCAAATTATGGGCTCACTTTCTATAAAACATGATTAAAGTGCTGCAAATACCCAGTAAATCAAAAAATCATGGGTATAGTAGCCCTCTTTAAGCCTATTTATAGAAAGTGTGCGCCCTGCCGGCTCCGACATGTGCTCTACCAGGGCATGTGTGCGCCCCGCCGGCTCCGGCATGTGCTCTACCAGGCCATGTGTGCGGCCCGCCGGGTCCGACATGTGCTCTACCAGGCCATGTGTGCGCCCCGCCGGCTCCGACATGTGCTCTACCAGGTCATGTGCGCGCCCCACCAGTCTATGTATTAAAAAAGGGGGCTTGGATGTCCAAACCCCCTTATCCCTTAATATATCATTCCTTTAATTTCTTTTGTGTTCATATTTTCTTTTGTTACCCATGTGTAGCCGCTATTAACAAAGGATTCATTAGGAAGACCAAGAGAAACTCTCACCGCAGCGACAACAGTTGCATATCCAATTCCATAAGGGTTTTGAATAATAAGACCTTCTAATGTTCCGTCTTCCAATAGCTTCATTTGCTCGCTTCCGCCATCAAAACCAACAAATTTCAAATTGTTTTTGTCCATCTTTTTAATGACTTTTGCAACTGCTTGTGTTGTGTCAAGGTTTGTTGCATATATGCCCTTTAGGTTTGGATGCTTCTCTATGAGGTATTGAATCACATCATCTTGTGTAAGGTCTTCTGCCTTTATGGCTTGGTCACCTTCGGCCAGTGCGGCATTCTTTTCATTTGCAATTGTTTCGCGCATAGCGTCTAATTGGTCAAATTTGTAAACTTCAGCAACTTTTACATTTGGAAATTTTGATGAAATTGTATCTAAAAATCCTTGTAATCTCTGTTTTGCTGTCATAGAAACAGAATCTTGGACGAAGACAACAACTTCTCCTTCCTCTTCAATTGCATATGCTAATTGGGTAGCAGCAGTTTGTGTAGCCGCAATATTATCGGTTGCAATGTGAGAAGCAACATGTTGGTAATCGCTTCCGGAATCAAATGTAATAATCGGAATATTATTTTCTGCAGCCAAGTCAAATTGAATCATACAAGCGGTTGTATCAATGGCTGCAATACCGATTGCAATTGGCTCACGAGATAATTCCTCATCTAAAATATTTACTTGTTCATTCACATCATCGCGGATTTCAGGTGCACTATAAGTTAATTTGATCTTTTTATCACCTTTATAGCCGAGCATTGCGTTTAAGTCGGAAACAGCTTGTTTGGCTCCTGCCTCCACTTCTTTCCAGTAGCTATCGTCTGAGTAACGACCTATAATAGAAATGTATGAACCTGGTTCCAGGCTTAAACCATTTACACTGCTATAGGCAATCGGTTTCAGCACATCCAGTTTTGTTTTAACTCTATCAATACTTGTCCCTGACGGGTCTTTTTGTGTATGGTCTTGCTTGTTTGCACAGGCCCCAAATGCTAAACAGCAGCAGAGAACTGCAGCGATAAGTGATACTCTTTTTTTCATAAATAAATCCTCCATGTATTATTTTGTTAGGATATAAAACCACTATACACCAAAACGAAGAAAAAAGGGTGAATAATTTCTTAATTTTTTAAAAATAATATATGTATACTGTATTCAATTTAGTACAATCCAAAGTATTGCACTAGAAAAATATCTAAGTTATAATAGATACTGTGAAAAAAATAATATAAAAACATATATACATGAAAGAGGAGGACATACCATGGAAAGAAAATGGCACTCAAACTGGGACGGTTTTAAACCGGGTCGTTGGAACCGTACATCTATCAACGTACGTGACTTTATCCAACAAAACTACACACCATATGAAGGAGACGATTCGTTCTTAGCCGGTCCAACAGAAGCAACTACAAAATTATGGGCTCAAGTAATGGATTTGACAAAACAAGAGCGTGAAGCAGGCGGCGTATTGGATATGGATACTAAGATTGTATCTACTATCACATCACACGGTCCAGGATATCTTAACAAAGATATGGAAACAATTGTTGGTTTCCAAACTGACAAACCATTCAAACGTTCTCTTCAACCATTTGGTGGTATCCGTATGGCACAAAATGCTTGTGAACAAAACGGTTACGAAGTAGACCCAGAGGTTGTTAAGATTTTTACTGAATATAGAAAAACACACAACCAAGGTGTATTTGATGCTTATACTCCAGAGATGAGAGCTGCTAGAAAATCTGGTATTATCACAGGTCTTCCGGATGCATATGGACGTGGACGTATTATTGGTGACTACCGCCGTGTAGCTTTATACGGAACAGATAAATTAATCGAAGATAAGAAACAACAACTTGCTACTTCATTAAAGAGAATGACAGGTGAGAATATCCGTCTTCGTGAAGAATTGTCAGAACAAATTCGTGCACTTGGCGAATTACAAAAATTAGGTGAAATCTACGGATTTGATATTTCACAACCAGCTAAAAATGCACAAGAAGCTATTCAATGGACATACTTTGGATACCTTGCAGCTGTTAAAGAACAAAACGGTGCAGCAATGAGTCTTGGACGTACTTCTACATTTATTGATATCTATATCCAACGTGATTTGGATAACGGTGTTATTACAGAAGAACAAGCACAAGAATACATTGACCACTTCATCATGAAGTTACGTCTTGTAAAATTTGCTCGTACACCAGAATACAATGCATTATTCTCAGGTGACCCGACATGGGTAACAGAATCAATCGGTGGTGTAGGTCTTGACGGACGTCCATTAGTAACAAAGACTTCATTCCGTTACTTACACACA
>JAZSDK010000065.1:0-73229 GCA_045531155.1 Faecalimonas sp.
GGATGTGATATGAACTATAACGGAGAAGTTTTTGAAGGAGCTGAACTTACGGCAGTCTTTGGCGGTGTAGAGTGCGACTTACGAAATGCAATTATTGAAAAAGACTGTGCCATTAGGGTATCAGCGATCTTTGGAGGAATAGACATTTTAGTACCTAGCAATGTAAATGTGAAGGTTAATTCCAACTGTATTTTTGGAGGTGTATCTAATAAAACATCTTCCGCGCAGGATGCTCCAACCATTTATATAGGTGGTATCTGTATGTTTGGCGGCGTGGAAATCAAATAATATTAACACCCCCTTGTTTTACTTATGAGAGTCAAAACAAGGGGTATTTTTCTATCTATTGTATATGAATATCACCGGTTGAGGTTGTAATCTCACATTTTCCGCCGTTTGTTGATTTCGGAACATTGATATCCCCTGTCGACGTTTTGGTGATGAAAATCTTCTCTGAGAGCAGTTTACCTGTCACATCGCCTGTATCTGTTTTAATCCAAATTTCTGTGGCATCGCAATCATCAAACTTTACATCTCCCGTGCTTCTTGCAATAGAAAATTTTTCTGTGGCAATCACATTTTTCAAAGAAACATCGCCGGTGCTTCCGTCTGATATTAAGCTTTTGCATTTGATATCGGTTATGTTTACCTTCCCGGTAGAAACATTGATTACTATATCGCCTTCACAGGTAACATTGGAACCCTTAATATCACCCGTACTGGTCTTTATTTTTATGACGTCCGATGCAGAAGCATAGATGGTTACATCACCTGTGCTTACTGAGATGTCCATACCTCTAAAAATGAAATCCTTTGGAATATCAATATCTCCGGTATCTTCTTTTATAACGAGAGAATCATATTCTGTTTCCGGCAGATATACAGTTATCTTTGGAGTCCCCCATGTTATGCCGATATGGTCGTACCACTTCCTATCGTCAATCACCTTGATTGTAAGTGTATCATCTTGGACAGTAGTAGCGTGTTTCATATTTGACATTTCATAACAAACTACTTTACACACTTTGTCATCAGACCGTACAAAGAGTATGTCGGCAGTATCTGTCAGCATTGATATACGGTTAAAAGCTTCGGTTACTTCATAGGTGTTGGTCTCATACTTTGCAGTATTTAACTTCGTAAAATCCCATTCGTTTACGGTCATTAGTGCTGAAAACATAATACATCCAAGAGCCACAAGGGAAGTGGCTATTATAAGCCATATTTTTGTTGATTTTTTCATTATGCTTCCTCCTTTTTTAGAAAACTTCTTTTTATTCCTAAGAAAATCTTCTTTGTAAGTAACAAAGTGCCGTTTGTTGCGCCTTTGCAACCGTAGAAAAGGAAGATAGAGAGTCCTGCGCAGACAAGACCTGCACTAGCCATGGCAATTCCTGTGATGCCTTTTTCTCCAACGGCAAAAACAATAGCAGCTATCATACTACCAAAAGCACAACCGATAAATGAACCAAATACGGCCCAGAAGGAAATTATCACAGCCCACAAAGAGATGTAAAGCGAAAGAATTACGGCAAAAGCAGCAATCAGCAGAGAAATCCATATAGGAGAACCAAGTGCTAAAAGTACGATTTCCCATACGCTAAGCCGTTTCTTAGGTGTTTTTTCTTTTATCAGTTTGGTGAGCGGTGTATCTGCTACGATTTGCGATATAATCGTATCGACAGAACCGATTTCGCTAACTGCATCTTCTTCTGAAAGACCTTCTTCCGTTCGGTCATCTATTATTTCACTGTAAAATGTTAAACGTTCCTCAATGTCATCTTGCGGTAAGCCTGACAATCCTTTGCGTAATTGCGCAAGAAATTCTTGTTTACTCATTTCCATCATCCTCCCTAGTTACAAATTGATATATGGACAGAATTTCTTTCCATTCATCCTTGAAATCTTCAATACGATTTCGCCCCTTTTGGGTAATATGATAATATTTTCGAAGTCTGCCTTCGTGCTCCGTGGTTCGTACTGTCAACATATCTGCTGTTTCCAAACGTTTCAGAATGGTATATAAGGTCGATTCGGAAAGCTTCATATATGGTTTCATATCTTTTATAATCTTATAACCATATGAATCCTCGCTTTTAATTGCAGCCAATACGCATACATCCAAAAGACCTCGTTTCAATTGAATATCCATACTATACCTCCTTATGTGTAATACATCGTAACACGAAGTATATATCATGTCAATGTTTTTACCCCTATCTTGTTCTATATACTGGGTATGCTCAAGGTTTTCTAATAGGTTTATACCCAGAAACAATCAAAAAACTACTTCAAAGAGCATTATAAAAGTGTCCACTTTCTATAAATAGGTCTCCGAAAGGCTTCTATACCCATGATTTTATAAAACTCTGGGTATTTTACCAATAAATGTATTCATCTATAGAAAGTCATACAGAAATTGAAGGCAAGAAATGCGATCAAAGCACAATTATGGGTATAAAACAGTATAATGTGCTTGTCTATACCCAGTCTCCACAATACAGTCTCCACAATACAGTCTCCACAATACAGTCTCCACAATACAGTCTCCGCAATACAGTCTCCACAATACAGTCTCCGCAATATAGTCGACACAATATGACACAATAAAATACATATAAATGTATGAAAGAAAAAAGCTGAAATTCCAAATCGGAGTTTCAGCTTTTTCGTAAGTAATTAAAATTCAACTTTTCCAGATTCTGTGTTGTTGATTACATAGTAAACAGCATCATCTTCTGGTTTTACGTACAATTCAATTGTTTTGATGTCGCCAACTTTGTTGCCTGCAGATGTCCATGCTTTTTTAACAGCTGCAATCATTTCTTTTTCTTCTACTTGTTTTCCAAAGTATTCTACAAATAAAGTAGTTTTAATATCTTTTTTAGTAGTAGCTTTTTTTGCTTTTTTCACAACTTCTTTTGCTTCCTCAACTGTGTCAGAAACTTTGTCTTCTACGATGTCTTTTACTATTTCTGCTTTATTTTCTACAATGTCAGCGAGTTTCTCAACTTTTTCTTCCACCACTTCAGCAACTGCTTTAGCAGCTTTTTGTACTTTTTCTTTTGTAACTTTAGTTGTATCTTTCTTTGTTGCCATTTCAATTTTACCTCCTATTAACAACATACTTGCCGATTATAGCATATGTTTTAGGAAAAGTAAAATTAAATTTGAAAAAATTATATAATTCGGAAATATATACCATCTCGCCCCATAAAGAAATGCTTATCCTGGAAGGAAGTGTTTACCTGCAAGGAGTCCACAATGGATGTAATTGTAGTTTCATTATCATAGCGACCTTTGTTGTATTGGAAATATCCAAGAATATCTTTTGGCACGCCTAATTTAATGCGGCGCTTACGCAAATATTCATCTTTGTCATTACCATCAATGTTAAGACCAAACAATTCCAACTCGATTTCCAGATAACCGTCTATGTAATCAATCACGCTGTCAAATGGCTTGCGGCGCAAAGACTCGTCGAAAATCTCGCAGATGTGTCGATAATACAAATTAAAAAATTGCTCTTTGTCAAATGTAATATTTGCTTTCTTGCCTTCTGATGCATTTCTTAAAATACCTTGCAGTTCTCCGTGCTTGGTGTCAAAAAATGTCATGCATGCAATGGCATATTTAGGTGGTTGCTCATTAATAGAACGTATCGCAAGTACTTGATTGTAAGCATCATCTAAAGCCTTTGGCGCATGGTCGCGTTTGCCAGTGGATTCCCAAATGCTCCATTCATCAGCCGTTTTATTGTAACCAATGAAGGAAGGTTTCTTGCGCCCATTACATGACAAGGCATCTGCTCCATATACCTGCTCGAAGAGAGAGGAGTGAAGGAAGTAGTCAGTATTAAATTCTTTCATGCTAAATAATTTTGCAAAAATCAGACCAAGATAATAAGCATTCACGCTTTTTTCGCTTGCATCTAAGTATTCAGTCTCCGGAGATTTAATCAAGTATCCATCTGATGCTGTAAGGTTCGTTTCAAACATAGAGATTTTAGAAATAAACTCCTGGGTTCTTTTTTCGTGATGCCATGGAGATAAAAATTGATTTGGCATGCCACAAGTTAAAATGGCGTGTAACAATTCTAAATTGTTGCATTCTACAATTTTTGATTCATAAAACGGCCACTCCATTCCGTTGCAGCCGGTCACTTCCAAGGCAATTTTGAAATTATCATTCTGAATAAGCTTCACATTTTCACCAACTTCCTATTAAAAGCTTTCATATACAACCATTATATTCCATTTTGTATTCGGTTACAAGTTATTAATTGTACTTATCAGTCGTAATAAGAAATAATTTAATGTTACACTTTGCACTTCACTATGATTTATGATAAACTAACTCTGTTAAAAAGTAGATTTAGATTCAGATAAAAGAGGAGAAAATACATGGGTGGATTTTTTGGTGTAGCAACAAAGACAGATTGTGTTTTAGACTTGTTTTATGGTATAGATTATCACTCTCACTTGGGAACAAGGCGTGCCGGTATGGCAGTTTGTGACCACGGGGAGTTTCAACGTGCGATTCATAATATTGAAAATTCTCCATTTCGTACAAAATTTGAACGTGATGCAGAAGAGATGCATGGAAATATAGGAATTGGATGTATTTCTGATTATGAACCACAACCATTATTGATTCAATCCCATTTGGGAAGCTTTGCAATTACAACTGTAGGCAAAATTAATAATTTAAATTCTTTATTAAAGGTTGTATATGCTAATGGACATACACATTTCCAAGAGATGAGCGGTGGACAGATTAATGCAACTGAATTAGTTGCATCCCTAATTTGCAAAAAGAATTCCATTGTTGAAGGAATCCGTTATGTGCAAGGTATTGTTGAGGGTTCCATGTCAATTTTGATAATGACAGATAAAGGAATTTATGCTGCGAGAGACCGATATGGAAGAACTCCGATTGCCATAGGGAAAAAAGGAGAAGGTTATGGAGTAGCATTTGAAAACTTTGCATTTTCTATGCTGGGTTATGATACATACAAGGAATTAGGTCCTAGTGAGATTGTGTTTATTACACCGGAGAGCGTGGAAACGGTATCCGCACCGAAGAAGGATATGAAAATTTGCTCTTTCTTGTGGGTATATTATGGATATCCAACTTCATCTTATGAAGGCGTAAATGTAGAAGAAATGCGTTGTAAATGTGGTAGCATTATGGCAAAGCGCGATGAAGGAAAGATATCTCCTGATTTGATCGCCGGTGTACCCGATTCTGGTTTGGCACATGCCATTGGATATGCAAATGAATCCGGCATTGCCTATGGACGTCCATTTATCAAATATACACCTACTTGGGCAAGATCCTTTATGCCAACCAGCCAGGCTCAAAGAAATCTGGTTGCTAAGAGAAAATTGGTTCCGGTGCCAAGCTTGATACAGGACAAGAAATTATTGTTGATTGACGATTCTATTGTACGTGGTACACAGCTTCAAGAGACAACAGAATTTTTATACAACAGTGGTGCAAAAGAAGTGCACGTAAGACCGGCCTGCCCGCCACTTGTATATGGATGTAAATATTTGAACTTTTCACGTTCCAAATCAGAAATGGACTTGATTACACGTCGTGTTATTGCACAATTAGAGGGAGATAACGCGGACAATGTGTTGCATGAATACACCAATCCAAATAGTGAACGTTATGAAGCAATGGTCGAAGAAATTCGCAAACAGCAGAATTTCACTTCCCTGCGTTTTGTAAGTTTACCGGATTTATTGGAGTCTATTGGATTAGAGCCATGTAAAGTCTGCACATATTGTTTTAATGGAAAAGAGTAAAAATAAGAGCAACTGCGAATTATAGTAATAGCAGTTGCTTTTTATATAGGGAGGTAAAATATGGATAAAAAGAAAATAAAAAATATTGCTCTTGATTTGACAGCGGATATCGTTGGAAGTTTTTTGATTGCCATTGGAATATATAATTTTGCTACCGCATCGGAGTTTCCGGTAACAGGGATTACAGGTATTGCGCAGGTGCTTTATATTTATTTTGGGTTGCCGATTGGTACCATGACTACGATTATAAACATTCCGATTATCTTGGCGTGTGTGAAAGTGTTGGGCGTGAAATTTGTAGCGAAGTCTTTGAAAACCTTGCTGATTTCCAACTTCTTTATAGATGTTGTTGCACCTTTGTTGCCGATATATGAAGGTGATTTAATGCTATCCAGTATCTGTATGGGACTTTTCGCAGGTCTTGGTTATGCCTTGATTTTTATGCGAGATTCATCAACCGGAGGTGTTGATTTTATTTCCCTGACCATTCGAGCATTGAAACCGCATATTTCTTTGGGAAGAATCATTGTCATAGTAGATTGTGTGATTCTATTGGGATGCGGACTTTTGCTGGGCGGAAATGTGGACAAAATCATTTATGGTCTGATAGCAACCTATATTGTATCTGTTGTGGTGGATAAAGTCATGTATGGTTTGGATGCCGGAAAGGTAACGCTTATTGTGACGGAAAAGGGATATGATGTGGCAGAAAAAATTCACGAGCTTACAGAACGCGGGGCTACATTGTTAAAGGCTGTTGGTAGTCACACCAAAACAGATAAACAGGTGGTAATGTGTGCCTGCAGCTACAAACAAATGCATATGGTTCAGAAAGCAGTAAAAGAAGTGGATAGTAGCGCATTTCTGGTGATGATGGAAGCTAACCAAGTACGGGGTGAAGGATTTAGGCCACACGAATAATAATTTACATTGCTACTTTAGGACGATAGTTGTATAATGTCATTAACATGGAAAGTTATTAGATGTAGGAGGCATAGTAATGTGGACTAGAGCATTGTTGAAACAGAATGCAAAAACGGCATTTAAGAGGAATTATTGGATGTGTGTTGCTGTCAGTTTTGTCAGCTTAGTATTAATGGGCGGTTTTAGCTTTGGCAGCAGTAATACATTAACTGTAGCAGAAGAAAATCAAAACTTTGATTATAGTATGGAATCCTTGATGGAATATCTGAATCAGGTTCCACCATATTTTTGGACTGTTTTTTGGGCTGCTATTGCAGTAGGACTTGTTGTGGGTATTTGTTTTTCTATCTTATTCACAAACCTTGTGCAAGTGGGATGTAATAGATATTTCTTGGAAAATAGAGAACATAAGACAGGTATGGGTCAGTTGTTTTATAGCTTCCAGGGCGGTAGATATGGAGCTACTGTATGGGTGATGTTTTTAAGAACTTTATACATTTTCGGATGGAGCCTTTTGTTCCTTATTCCTGGAATTGTAAAATCCTATTCCTATATGCTAGTGCCGTATATCATGGCTGAGAACCCGACTTTGGATCACAAACGGGTATTTCAGCTTAGCAAGGAAATGATGGATGGACATAAGATGGAAGCGTTTGTGTTGGGATGGTCATTCTTAGGCTGGATTCTGCTGTCTGTTTTCACATCAGGTATTATAAATATTTTATATGTTAATCCGTATATGCAGGCTACATATGCGGAGTTCTATTCAGCAGTTAAGGCAGAGGCTCGAATGAAAGGGATTGTGCAGGCAGGTGAGCTTCCTACCATGCTGGTTCCGGAGGAATAGGCATGCGAGAAGAATTGTTTAAAATGGAACGAAAAGGTCTGGTATCGGAAGGACAGCAGGTAAATATAACAGAAAGAGTGAATGGAAGCTTGTATAGTTATCTGGTTGAGCCATCGGTTGCGATGTCCGGAATATATCGCAGTAACCAGAGGATTAAATCTGACAAGGGTATTATTAATGAAATCCGCGAGACGGAGAGAGGGTTTTATCTAGTGGTAGGATTTGATGAGTAAATATTAGAGAAGATGTGTTTTTGCACATCTTTTTCTTATGCAAGCATTTGTAAGGAACTTAGTGTTTCTTAGATGCCATTTCACAAAAAGTCACTTATAAAAAGCATGTTTGAGCAGACCAGGTTCTTAGCGATATTATGTAATCGTCAACAAGGTGAAAGATTCCAGAAAGACTAAGCAACTGCGTTCAGAGATGTGATTATGATAGCGCGTCAAAAACTCACAAGTTCAGACAATTTGCCGCGCTATCACATTTTCTAAACTGCAGTTGCAAGGCTTTCTACAGAATCTTTCAATGTTATCTCATACATAATATCGCATAAGAACAATGAGCTGAGAGTTTGCTTTTTATATGTGTAATAGCTTCTGTGAAATGGGCACTTTAGAAACTCTTGTTTCTGAAAGTCTGCTCGCAAAAGAAAAAGATGTAGCAAAACGCTACATCTTCTCCTTTGTTAATTAAAGTTTGATATTCTTGAATAAATCCCCAAGGCTTGTTCCAATGTTCTCTGCTTTTGGAATCACAACCTTTTCTACAACTTCTTCTTCCTTCTTTTCAATGAGAGCCTTCATGCTCAAACTGATTTTGCTATCTTTTACGCCGATTACCTTCACATTCACACTTTGTCCAACTTCCAATACATCGGCAGGAGTTTTGATACGTTTGTCAGAAATCTGAGAAACGTGAACCAATCCAGAAAGTCCATTTCCTAAATCAATAAATGCGCCATAGTTTTGAAGAGTTTCAACAGTACCTGTCATTACACTTCCAACTTCTACGCTTGCGATTAAAGCAACTTTTTCTGCTTTCGCCTTTGCTTTCAATAATTCTTTTGCAGATAGGATTAAGCGGTTATCTGCCTGAGAAGCTTCAATTATTTGAACTTCAATCTCTTGATTCAAGAAATCTTCTAAATTCTCCACATAAGATAATGATAATTGCGATGCTGGGATAAATCCGCGGATTCCTTCAACCATTGCAATTACGCCGCCATTTACAACACCTTCTATTTTTACAGTAAGAACTGTTTTGTTTTCCAGATAGTCGGCTACCACGTTCCATGGATTAGCGTCATCGAAATGTTCTTCCAAATCAGCCATTGTTTCGTTTTGTAATAATTCTTCGCTCATGTTTTATACCTCGTAACTTTCCTAAGATGAAAACATTATATCATATTTTCCAAAATAGAAAATAGAAATATATGAAAATATTTGACAAACTGGCTGAAAAATGGCAACCTATAATTATGAAAAGCGAGGTAACACTATGGAAAATATAGAAAAGAGAAAAGTTTATGTAGTTGGTCACAAGAATCCGGATACAGATTCCATCTGTTCTGCAATTGCATATGCGGCTTTAAAGCAACAGATTGCAGCGGAAGATGAGAATAACTATTTCCCGATGCGTGCCGGTATGCTCAATGAAGAGACCCAGTATGTTCTTAAGCGTTTTGGAGTAGAAGAACCTAGAATCTTGGCAAATGTACATTTGCGTGTGCAGGACGTGGACGTCAATCGTATGCCGGGGATTAATAGCCATACATCCATCAAGGATGCTTGGGCGATGATGAAAGAACGCAATGTCTATACGCTGGCAGTGACGAATGAGGAAGAATTAGAGGGTGTTATTACAACTAGTGATATTGCTACATCTTATATGGATGTGTATGACAGTCGAATTATGGCAGCGGCAAGAACTCAGTATCAGAATATTGCAAATACGTTGGACGGTGAGATAGTCAATGGTAATCCACATGCCTATTTCGTTAAGGGAAAGGTGACTGTGGCGGCTTCCAGTCCTGAGATGATGGAAACATACATAGAAAAAGATGACTTGGTGGTTCTGGGAAACCGTTATGAGTCTCAGCTCTGTGCGGTAGAATTAGATGCAAGCTGTCTGGTTATATGTCAGGGAGCGCAGGTTTCTAAGACCATTTTAAAACTTGCACAGGAGAGGGATATTGTAATTATTACAACCCCGCATGATACATTTACGGTATCCAGATTAATTAACCAGAGTATTCCTGTAAGGCACTTTATGGAGAAGGATGGCCTTACTATATTTAATACCACAGATTACGTGGAAAATATCAAAGATGTCATGGCAAAGAAACGTGCACGAGACTTTGCAGTTATTGATAAGGAAGGAAAGTTCTATGGTTTCATATCAAGTCGTCGTTTGATGGATGCCCGTAACAGACGCGTGATTATGGTTGACCATAACGAAAAGACACAAGCGGTAGATGGAATTGAAGAAGCAGAGATTTTGGAGATTATCGACCATCATAGACTGGGAAGCCTTGAGACAGTGGGACCTGTTTATTTTAGAAATCAACCGGTAGGTTGTACGGCAACCATTATTTATGATATGTATAAGGAAAATGGAGTTGTGCCGGATAAGACCATTGCAGGACTCCTTTGTTCAGCGATTATATCCGATACTTTATTGTTCCGTTCGCCGACATGTACATGGCTTGACCGTGCGGCGGGAGAAGAACTGGCCAAAATTGCAGAGCTTGATATGGAAGAACTTGCACAGAACATGTTCCAAGCTGGAAGTAATCTAAAGGGCAAGACGGCAGAAGAAATCTGTTTCCAAGACTTTAAAGATTTTACAGTCAGTGATGTGAAATTTGGAGTTGGACAGGTGAATTCCATGAATGCAGAGGAACTGCAGGAGATTAAGGAGAGTGTGCTTCCTTATTTGGGACAGTTGGCAAATACGAAAAGACTTGACATGGTATTTTTCATGCTGACAAATATAGTGGAAGAAGTGACAGAATTGCTGTGTTATGGTAAAGGTGCAAAAGAACAGGTGCTTGAAGCATTTGACCTTCCGGCTGACACAGAAGATATATTGTTGGAAGGTGTTGTTTCCCGTAAGAAACAGTTGATTCCGGCATTTGTGATTTCATTGCAACAATAGGAGGACTTATGGCAAAACAAATTTGGAAACCGGGAAACATGGTTTATCCACTTCCTGCCGTTATGGTAAGTGTAGGGACGGAAAGTGGAGAAACGAACATTATTACCATTGCATGGACAGGAACCATTTGTACGAATCCAGCCATGTTATACATTTCAGTGAGACCTGAGAGACATTCTTACCAGATGATTAAGGAGTCGGGAGAGTTTGTGGTGAACTTGACGACAGAGGCGCTTGTAAAAGCAACGGATTTTTGTGGAGTTCGTTCGGGAAAAGATGTGGATAAGTGGAAGGAAACGGGACTTACCCGTGGAAAAGCCAATGCATTATTTTATGCCCCGATTATTGAGGAGTGTCCGGTGAATATCGAGTGTAAGGTGACTGAAGTGAAGGAACTTGGAAGTCATGATATGTTTATTGCAGAGGTTGTTTCGGTACAAGTGAGTGAAGAGTACTTGAATGAGATCGGAAAGTTCTGTTTGAATGACACAGGACTTATGGCGTATTCACATGGAACTTATGTGAGCCTTGGAGAAGAGTTGGGTACCTTTGGATACAGTGTAAAGAAAAAGAAATAGTAGAAAAGATAAGGAACTTTCCGTTTTATATCAACGCGAAAGTTCCTTGTTTTTTAGTTGGCGAGCGGTTTTACCTTGTTCTTTATAATGTGTTTCAATAAGAAAATACATATAATAACCGAAAATACTTCGGCGATTGGATATGCAAACCATACCATATTTAATCCGAACAGTTTTGCAAAAACAAACGCAACCGGAAGGATAATCACAATCTGTCTAGCCATGGACAGCAACATGCTGTAAACTCCATTTCCAAGTGCCTGGAATACACAGCTTGAGACAATACAAAATCCTGCGAAGACGAAGCTTAGGCTAATGGTTTGAAGGGCAGGAACACCAATTTCAAGCATATGGTCAGATGCTTCGAATAATCCCAACAATGTTTTCGGGAATAACTGGAATATTACAACTCCAACAAGCATGATGCTCACTGCAATCATTGCGCTAAGCTTAATTGTTTGATAAATACGTTTCTTATTCTGAGCTCCATAGTTGTAGGCAACAATCGGAATCATACCATTTGTTAAACCAAACACAGGCATAAATACAAAGCTTTGTAATTTAAAGTACACACCGAATACCGTTGCAGCAGTTGAGGAAAACATCAACAGGATGTTGTTCAAACCAAAGGTTGTAAGGGAACCGATGGACTGCATGATAATCGATGGAACACCGATTTTATAAATGTTACCGATGGCTTCTTTGCATGGCTTAAAGCCTTTGAAGCTGACATGAATTTCCTTGTTAAATTTATGGTTAAAGTAGAGGCCAAGTATTGCAGCAAAAATTTGCCCAATGACAGTTGCCACAGCAGCACCGGTTACACCCATGGCCGGAAGTCCGAACCAACCAAAGATTAAGATTGGGTCAAGAATGATGTTGATAATGGCCCCAATTCCTTGCGTAATCATGTTGAAAATAGTCTTACCAGTTGACTGCAATAAACGTTCAAATGTTATTTGCAAGAAAATACCAAACGAAAAGATGGTAATTATAGACATATATTGTGTTCCGTACTCAATGATTTGCGCATCCTTTGTCTGAATCTCAAAAAACAATCTGGAGCCTAAAAGTCCTAAGATGGCAAAGACAAGGCTGCTTAGGATACCTAATAAAATACCGTTCTTGGCAATGGTGTTGGCTGTTTCATATTTCTTTTCTCCAAGACTTTTTGAGAGCAGGGCATTGATACCGACACCGGTACCTGCAGCAACTGCAATCATTAGGTTCTGTATAGGGAAAGCCAGTGAAACGGCTGTTAATGCATTTTCATTTAGTTGTGCCACGAACATACTGTCCACAACGTTGTATAAAGCCTGTACCAACATGGACATAATCATTGGTAGGGACATGGTAATCAATAATTTTGGAATCGGCATAACGCCCATTTTATTTTCTTGTCTTAATGAATCTGACATATTCTTCCTCCTTTTCGCGTACTTGACTATTCTAACACCGATAAAAAATATATGCAATAAAAAGTAGTGACGAAAATGTGGGAAAATGTTATTATTATGAAGTAAGAGAAAGCGCAAGAAAGAGGAAGATAGATGATACACGAATTTTCCAGAACAGAATTGTTAATAGGAGAAGAAGGACTAAAACGCCTTGCAAATGCTACCGTTATGGTTCTTGGTGTGGGAGGCGTTGGTTCTCATTGCATCGAAGCGTTGGCAAGAAGCGGAGTTGGGACTTTAATTCTGGTGGATAATGATAAGGTGAGCCGAACCAATATTAACCGTCAATCCATTGCATATTTAAGTACTGTCGGTGATTATAAAACCAAATTAATGAAAGACAGAATTGACGATATCTGTCCGAGTATTAACGTATTTACTTATGAAACATTTATCTTACCGGATAATCTCAACGAAATTTTTGAGAGAAAAGTAGATTATATTGTGGATGCAATCGATACCGTAACTGCAAAATTAGCTGTTGCAGAGTATGCCAAAGAGCATCAGATTCCACTCATTAGTTGTATGGGCACGGGGAATAAGCTACATCCGGAACTATTTGAGATTACGGATATTTCGAAAACCTCTGTTTGTCCGCTTTGTAAGGTGATGCGCAAGGAATTAAAAGAGCGAGGCATCCACCATCTGAAAGTGCTATATTCTAAAGAAAAGCCGGTTGATACGTCGGCCCGTTCTACAGGAGAAGATAAAGGAATGAGAAGGTCCCTTCCGGGAAGCATTTCATTTGTACCACCAGTAGCAGGACTCTTGATTGCTGGTGAAGTGATTCGCGAAATCGCGGGAGTGGAATAGGAGAAAGACATGGATTTGTTTGATTATGTAAGAGAGCAGAAAAGTGATAAAGAATCGCCGTTGGCATCAAGACTTCGTCCGACAACATTGGACGAGGTGGTGGGACAACAGCATATTATAGGGAAAGATAAACTGCTGTATCGCGCAATTAAGGCGGACAAGCTTGGGTCCCTTATTTTCTATGGTCCTCCAGGGACAGGAAAAACCACCCTTGCCAAGGTGATTGCGAATACGACAAGTGCTGTTTTTAAGCAGATTAATGCAACCATAGCCGGGAAAAAGGATATGGAAGAAGTCGTGCACCAGGCGAAGAACAACATGGGTATGTACGGGAAGAAAACCATTCTTTTTGTAGATGAGATTCATCGTTTTAATAAAGGGCAGCAAGATTATCTGCTTCCGTTTGTGGAAGATGGAACCTTGATTCTGATTGGTGCAACGACAGAGAACCCATACTTTGAGGTAAATAGCGCATTGATATCCCGCTCCAGCGTATTTGAACTGAAATCGCTGGATAAGGAAGATATAAAAGTTTTGTTGAAACGTGCAGTATATGATGTGGAAAAGGGTATGGGAAGCTATGGCGCAGAGATTACAGAGGAAGCCTTGGAGTTCCTTGCTGATATTTCCGGCGGTGATGCCAGAAATGCGTTGAATGCGATCGAGCTTGGCGCTCTCACCACAGAGCGCAGCGAGGATGGAAAGATACATATTACTATAGATGTGGCACAGGAATGTATTCAAAAGCGTGTGGTTCGCTATGATAAGACGGGGGATAACCATTACGATACTATTTCTGCATTTATTAAGAGCCTTCGTGGTTCAGACCCGGATGCGGCAGTTTACTATCTTGCAAAAATGTTATATGCCGGTGAAGATATCAAATTCATTGCAAGAAGAATGATGATTAGCGCATCCGAGGATGTGGGAAATGCAGATCCAAATGCTTTGGCTGTGGCAGTAGCGGCAAGTCAGGCTGTAGAGCGAATCGGGATGCCGGAAGCGCGCATTATTTTGTCGCAAGCTGCAACCTATATTGCCAGTGCACCAAAAAGCAATGCAGCATACCTGTCAATAGATGCCGCGTTAGAGAGTGTAAGAACTCAGAAAACAACAGTTCCGGTACATTTGCAGGATGCACATTATAAAGGGGCAGCAAAATTAGGACATGGAACGGGATATAAGTATGCCCATGATTATCCGGAGCATTATGTGAAACAGCAGTATCTGCCGGATGAGATTAGGGATGTGAAGTTCTATGAGCCCACGGAGATTGGCTATGAGAAGAATATAAAAGACAGATTGGAGAGATTAAGAAAGATTCCGTCTTGACGGAATCTCGCGCGAGGTGCGATTCAAAAATGGCGAATCATAACAGATTCGCCATTATTTGTGCATAAATTTCCTGATTCTTTTTATTCCAGTTGTTTGCAATCGTAGTTGCTTCCTCTTTCGTAGGAACGATTAAAGTCATATCGATCAGCGGAGCATCACTCTCAATAATCTGGCAGCGTACCGCATATTCCAGACTGCTGACTTGATAGTAATCTGCTTTCACAGAGATTTCATTTTTTAATTCATAACGCTTTTCAGCAAGAAATGAATTGATATCATTCTGTATAGCAGGAGAAATATTGTTGCGGAAGAACTTGATTGTATCGGTTCCCTCATCTGTCAAATGATAGTAGGTACGATTGTGGGTGGTTTCTTCGCGGATAAAACCAGCTTCAACCATTTCAGAGATTGCCTGTTGCAATGTGAAATAGGTGGTGTAGCCCTTGTCCAAAATAAACTCTGAAATCTGTCCATTTGTTAATGGGAAGTCCAATTTATCCAACATATATAATATGATTAATTTATAGAGTGTAAATGGTTCTGACATGAAAACTCCTTTCCTTGCCATATATCAGCATCTTTTAAATATTTTTGCATCGTGTTTAAAACAAGTCGCTTGTTGGCGGTCCACAGTGGGGCAAGCAAAAGACTTTTCGGACCATCGCCTGTCAAACGGTGCACCACAATATCCGGGCGCAAGTGCGAAAGCAGCTTGCCAAGCAGTATGAAGTACTCGTCCATAGTTGGCAGATGAAACGGCGACTTCTCATAAATGTCAGCCAAATCCGTACCCTTTAATATATGCAGTAGTTGTAATTTTATTCCATTTATTGGAAGTCTGTTTAAATAAGAAATGGTTTCCATCATCATATCCTCCGTTTCATGAGGCAGATATAAAATGGTGTGAACAATCACCGTTATACCAATCTTTTTTAAATCATAAACGGCTTTTTCAAAAACGTCAAGGGTATATCCTCTTCTGATAAACTTAGCGGACGTTTCGTGAATTGTCTGAAGTCCAAGCTCTACCCATACAGGTTTTCTTTGGTTCAGACGGAATAGTAAATCTAGAATTTCAGGTGAAAGGCAATCAGGCCTTGTGGCAATGGATAGTACCTTTACATCATCGTCATCCATTGCTTCTGTAAAAATCTTTTCCAAATACGAAACAGAAGCATACGTATTTGTGTATGCTTGGAAATAAGCAATATAAGAAGAACCGGCGTATTTCTTTGAAACCAGTTGTTTGCCCTGCGCCAACTGTTCTTTGATGGACAGCCTGTGGTCGCTGGCAAAATCACCTGACCCTCCTGCGCTGCAGAAGATGCAACCGCGGGTGTCGAGTGTACCATCACGGTTTGGACAAGTCATGCCACCATCTAAAGAAATTTTATACAATTTTTCACCAAACGTTTCCCTTATATAATAATCCAAAGAGTAATGCCGTTTATCACCCCAACGTTTCATTTCACCACATCCTTGGTGTTTATCATAGCATTCTTGACAGCGCAAATCAATAAAGAGAAAAAAATAGTTTGATTTCGAATGAAATTCGTGTATAATATAGGAATAGTAGAAACATTCGAGGCGTCAATTCAGACAGATAAATCCCAAAGATAATGTTTTTGAATAGAGAAAGGATTGTATGATATGAGAGAAAAGTATGAATCTTTGCCGTTGGCTACTTTGCGTGATTTGGCAAAGGCAAGAGAAATGACAGGTATTAGTACATTGAAAAAAGCAGAATTAGTGGAAGCAATGCTTGAACAAGACGAGAAAGATAAATTAAAAACAGAAAAAGCGGCAATGGATATTGAGCAATTGGATAGTGGTGAAGTTGCACATGGTATTCTTGAAGTTATGGGTGATGGTTTCGGATTCATTCGAAGCGACAACTACTTGCCAGGTGAAAACGATATTTATGTATCTCCATCTCAAATTCGCCGTTTTGGATTGAAGACCGGAGATATTATTACGGGTAATATTCGAATTAAAACACAGCAAGAGAAATTCTCTGCATTATTATATGTAACGAAAATCAACGGATATACCACCGCGGAAGCGACACAGAGAAAGAATTTTGAAGACTTAACACCTATTTTCCCAGATGAGAGATTGCATTTGGAAAATGGAAAGAGCAGTACTGCAATGCGAATTGTGGACCTGCTTTCCCCAATTGGTAAGGGACAGCGTGGTATGATTGTATCACCACCGAAAGCAGGTAAGACAACCTTGCTGAAACAGGTTGCTCAGTCATTGCTTAAGAATAATCCGGATATGCATATCTTGATTCTTTTGATTGATGAGCGTCCGGAAGAAGTAACAGATATGAGAGAGTCTATTACAGGAAAGAACGTAGAGGTTATCTATTCTACTTTTGATGAATTGCCAGAGCACCATAAACGTGTTTCTGAAATGGTAATCGAACGTGCAAAACGTTTGGTTGAGCATAACAAGGACGTTGTGATTCTTCTTGACAGTATCACAAGACTTGCAAGAGCATACAACTTGATTGTACCACCAAGTGGACGTACCTTATCAGGTGGTCTTGACCCGGCAGCTCTCCATATGCCAAAACGTTTCTTCGGTGCAGCTAGAAATATCAGAGAAGGCGGCAGTCTTACAATTCTTGCAACAGCACTTGTAGATACAGGAAGTAAGATGGATGATGTTGTTTACGAAGAATTCAAAGGTACCGGTAACATGGAATTAGTTCTGGATAGAAAATTGCAGGAAAAACGTGTATTCCCAGCTATTGATATCCCAAAATCCGGAACCAGAAGAGAAGATTTGCTGCTTAGCCAATCAGAGCAGGAAGCGGTTTATATTTTAAGAAAAGCACTCAATGGATTAAAACCGGAGGAAGCAGTAGATAATATCTTAAATATGTTTGCACGTACTTCCAATAATGCGGAATTTGTTGAAATGGTTAAGAAAAACAAATTCTTATAGAAATAACTTGCAATGGAAAAACATTTGTGCTATTATATAAAAGCTGTTTAGAAAAAACAAACCTAATCGCGGTTGGAAATCGCGAAAAAATGATGAAGAGGTGAATAAAATGAGAGAAGGAATCCATCCAACATACCATCAAGCAACAGTAACATGTAACTGTGGGAACACATTTACAACAGGTTCTACAAAAGAATCAATCCACGTAGAAATTTGTTCAAAATGTCATCCATTCTACACAGGACAACAAAAAGCTGCTCAAGCTCGTGGTCGTGTTGATAAATTTAACAAAAAATACGGTATGCAATAATATTATGCAAATGTACGGGTTGAGGTTTTCGAATCTCAACCCGTTTGTTTGTTACACAGTTTAGCCATGCACTGTCGATAAAACGGGAATTGCAAGCTTGATTGCATATAACCGTTTGATTGGCAGTATATGGCGTTCTGCCACAGCGAGAAGTAGCAAAGCGGATTCGAGCTGTATGGCTAAACTGTACTAGTAGTGGAGGAAAGTAATATGAAATCATCAAATATAGGCGGTCAGGCTGTCTTAGAAGGAATTATGATGAAGAATGGTTCGAAATATGCTGTTGCAGTACGAAAGCCTGACGGTGAAATTGAAGTAAAAGTAGACGAATATAAAAGTGCAATTAAATGGGAAAAACTAACCAAAATTCCATTTGTCAGAGGTGCGTTCAATTTTGTAGATTCTCTGGTACTTGGTATGAAAACACTTACATATTCAGCCAGCCTTTGGGAAGAAGACACCGATGAACTGATTACGATAGAGGAAGCAGAGAAACAGAAAAAGAAAGAAGATTTGATTATGGGAATTACAATGGTGGTTTCTGTTATTCTTGCCATGGGGCTCTTTATGGTATTGCCATATTTTATCTCTGATTTGTTTGCAGGAATTATCAAATCTCGTTTCCTTCGAACGGTGTTGGAATCGATTGTGAGAATTTCTCTTTTTATTCTATATATATTAGCGGTCTCCCGTATAAAGGATATTCAGAGGACCTTTATGTATCATGGTGCAGAACATAAATGTATCAATTGTATCGAGAACGGAATGGAATTGAATCTGGAAAATGTAAAGAAAAGCTCCAAGCAACATAAACGTTGTGGAACAAGCTTCCTGTTTTTTGTAATGGTAGTAAGTGTGATTGTGTGTTTCTTTATTACCGTTGATTCCAAAATACTTCGTATTGTGCTACGACTTGCCTTGCTTCCGGTGATTGCGGGTATTTCTTACGAAATCATTAGACTGGCAGGAAGCAGTAGTCATCCGTTGGTAGAATTCTTGAGTAAACCGGGACTTGCGATGCAGAATCTGACGACGAAAGAGCCGGAGGATGACATGATTGAAGTTGCCATCAAAGCGGTGGAAGAAGTATTTGACTGGAAATCATATTTGGCGGATACGCCACACCGAGGAAACACAACGTGTTTTTGAGGTTGGTTCTGAACAGTCACGAAAATTTCAAGGAGAACCAAGAATGACCTTAAAAGAAGCTTATGAATATGGCCAGGAACAATTGAAGAACGATGAAATCGATGATGCAATTTTGGATGCATGGTATCTGCTTGAACATGTGACAGGCATTTCTCGTGCCATGTATTTTATGGATATGAACCGAGAAATCAGTTTGGAACAGGAAACCATGTATCGAACCTATATAGCCAATCGGGCGAAACATATCCCACTGCAGCACATTACCGGCGTGCAAGAATTTATGGGACTTGAATTCTTTGTGAACGAGCACGTATTGGTTCCAAGACAGGATACAGAGGTGCTGGTAGAACGTGTATTAGAGGATTTGGAATCCGATATGCAGATTTTAGATATGTGCACCGGTTCCGGATGTATATTGTTAAGCCTGCTAAAGCTGTGTGCTTGTCCTAATGTAACCGGAGTTGGGGTAGATATTTCCGAGGAGGCACTTCAGGTTGCGAGACGAAATGCAGAAAAACTGGAAGTAAATACACAGTTCTTATCTAGTGATTTATTTGAGAAGGTGGAGGGCTTGTATGACATTATCGTATCCAACCCACCTTATATTCGAACATCTGTAATAGAAGAATTAAAAGAAGAAGTGAAATTTCATGATCCATATCTTGCACTAGACGGCAAGGAGGATGGCCTTTATTTCTATAGAAGAATTGTGGAAGAAAGCCCAAAGTATTTGAAAAAAGGTGGAAAACTATATTTTGAGATTGGACATGATCAGGGCGAAGATGTGAGCATGCTCATGAAACATGCCGGATTTACGGATGTTACGGTGAAAAAGGATTTGGCGGGGCTTGACCGAGTGGTCTTTGGCGTGTATAGTTATAGTGATAATAAACAGTGGAGGAAATAACATGTTTGATAGATTAGATGATTTGCTCATCCGATATGAAGAACTTATGAGTGAATTGCAGGAGCCGGATGTGGCGAATGACCCAGCTCGTTTTCGTAAATTGATGAAGGAGCAATCAGATTTGGCTCCTATTGTAGAAGCATATACAGAATATAAGAACGCGAAGCAGGCAATTGTTGACAGCGAAGAAATGCTGGAGATGGAATCTGACGAAGAGATGCGTGAACTTGCAAAAGAAGAATTGTATGAATCGAAAAAGCGCGTAGAAGAATTAGAACACGAACTGAAGATTTTACTTCTTCCAAAGGACCCTAATGATGATAAGAACATCATGGTGGAAATTCGTGCAGGTGCAGGTGGAGATGAATCTGCATTGTTTGCAGCGGAAGTGTATCGTATGTATTCCCATTATGCAGAAAGCCGTCATTGGAAGACAGAGATGATTTCCTTTAGTGAAAATGGAATCGGTGGATTCAAGGAAGTTGTTTTCATGGTAAGTGGTCAAGGCGTGTATTCAAGAATGAAATACGAAAGTGGTGTACACCGTGTGCAACGTGTACCGGAAACAGAATCCGGTGGACGTATTCATACATCTACAATTACGGTTGCAGTAATGCCAGAGGCGGAAGAGGTTGATGTTGTAATCGATGAAAAGGATATCCGTATTGACGTAATGCGTGCATCCGGAAACGGTGGACAGTGTGTCAATACAACCGACTCAGCAGTACGTTTAACTCACCATCCAACCGGTATTGTAATCTATAGCCAGACAGAAAAATCGCAGTTACAGAACAAAGAAAAAGCATTCCGTTTGCTTCGTTCTAAGCTGTATGAATTAGAATTAGAAAAGCAACAGTCTGCAGAAGCAGAAGCAAGAAGAAGTCAGATTGGTACCGGTGACCGTTCTGAAAAAATCAGAACTTACAACTTCCCACAAGGACGTGTGACAGAACACCGTATCAAGTTGACCTTGTATAAGATTGATAATGTTATGAATGGTGATTTGGATGAAATCATCGATAGCCTAATTGCAGCTGACCAGGCAGCAAAACTGGCAAAAATGAATGAATAATTATAAGTGTAGTGAGAAATACGGTGTGAAAAAACCAATATTGGTTTCACACCGTAATTTTTTGACATTTTATACTTATTAAATTTGGATTTACGGTGTACATTCTTGTTTCTGGTACTCACACCGTAAAAATCATGAGTTATAACTAAAATTCTTCAAAAATTAGCTTCATTTTACGGTGTGATATAAAGAAAATTCATTATTACCCCGTAGAAGGGTAACAAACCATGGTTAATTAGAAGAAAACTTACGGTGTAATGACAAATTTTCAAAAAGTACACCGTAAAAGCTTTGCAAGCACAACTAATATGAAACTTTTCTTATAACACTCTCACTTCAAAAGCAGTTGTCTGCGGAGGTATGCTTGCGGTTGTAAAATTGGCATGTCGTACGCGGACGCGCATACCTGGGATGAGTCTTGAGAAATTAATTGGTCGGCCAATGCGGTCAAAAATCGTAGCGTTTTCAGGTACGTTGAAGCGAATAATAGTAGAAAAATCACGGTCACTGATGGTAGTAAAACTGCGATTATTTCTGTCTACATCTAAAATATTTCCAATAGTAATATCGTCAGGTCTTTGTCTTCCTCTTATCCGAATTAAATACGCAGCAGTTTGTGGAGGAATGCTTCGGGTAAAGGCTGAAGAAACAGCTGCATTGATGGTCATTCCTTCTCTTAGCGCATTTACTGTTACAGGAGAACCGTTTGCATTTAAAATAATTGTTCGTGATCTGACAATGAGTGTTACAGTTTGCTCATTTCTTTGATTTCCTTGTCTGCTTGTATATGTGATAGTTACAAATGTAGTGCCGCGTTCCGATGTTATGTTTTGGATAACGGCATTTGTAATATTTGTTACGGGCATAATATTCACCTTTCTTTTTTATATAGTATATGGGAGAAATTAATAAAATGTTTATTGAATCGTTGTATAAGGAGTGATAGAATGTGAAGTAACGATAAATTATGATAACTTACAAGGAGATAAAATATGGGTAGTTTTTTTAGTTATGATAGTCCATTGATGAGCGCGCTTGGTAAATTAACAGATTTGGTTATCTTAAATCTGTTGACGTTGTTGTTTTGTATACCGATTGTGACGATTGGGGCTTCTTTGACAGCCTGTCATTATGTGGCGTTAAAAATCAGACGTGGTGAAGGCTATGTAGTGAAGAATTTTTGGAAATCATTTAGGGAGAATTTCAAGCAATCTACAGTCATTTGGCTTGTAGTTAGCATTGGTATGATGTTATCAATTTATGTAGCATTATTTTTTAAGGCTGAAGGAACCATAGCATTTATTTCACGTGGTGTACTTTTAGGGGCAGCAGTATTCTGGGGCTTTATTGCCTGCTGGGTATTTCCATTGCAGTCTAAATTTATAAATACCATAAAGAATACGATAAAGAATTCATTCCTGATGTCGTTTAAGTATTTATTCCGTACCCTTTTGATGTTGGTTATTAATCTGATTCCGATAGTGCTTATTTTTGTTTTGAGTTTTCAATGGTATAGCTTGCTTATCATGTTCGGATTTTCAGTGCCAACCTACTTATGTGCAATGCTGTACGATAAGAAGTTTGAGGAACTTGAAGAAATGATTCTGCAAAACCAGGCAGAGGAAGTACAAGAAGGCGCAAATTAATTTGGCCTTCTCAAATCATCTGTTGCAGGATTGTCAATGAGTTCACCATTCTCAGTAAAACGGGAGCCGTGACAAGGGCAGTCCCAAGAACGCTCCTGGGGATTCCATTTTAATGCGCATCCCAAGTGTGGACAGCGTTTGGTTGTAGGGGTAAGGAGATTGGTGGTTGCTTCAAAAGCGTTAATGAAAAGTTGTGTTCTTAGCATGGTTCTCGAAGGAGAGAAAACAGGTGCATAGGAACACACTTTTTTTGCTATCATATCGCGAAGCAGCATCGCAGCTACCATGGCAGAGGTCATTCCCCATTTATTAAAACCAGTTGCAACATAGAGATTCTCTGTCTTTTTTGAATATGCACCGATGTATGGTACTTCATCCAGAGTCATACAATCCTGAGTTGCCCAGTAATACCGTGCCTGTGCATCCGGATAATGAGCTGCGGCAAATTCAGAGATTTCCTTCCAGTTTCCGCCGTTTTTTCCTGTTCGGTGGTCTCCCCCGCCGATAAGCAGGAGGTCATTATAATTGCGGAAGGATAGGCCTTTATCTGCTTCATCCACGTACATACCCTTCACATCCACTGCATTTTCGTAAGCAATTACATAAGAACGATGCTGATACATTTTCAAGAAATAACTTCCATGTTTATTTAAGAATGGGAAATGTGTGGTGACTATGATGTTTTGGGCTGTAATGCGCCCATGCTTTGTCATGGCGGTATTTGGCATAAGTTCCATTACTTTGGTATGCTCATAAATGGAAAGGCCTTTTGCAATTTCTGCCAGGAATTTTAGTGGATGAAATTGAGCCTGATTTTCAAATCTTACAGCCCCCACGTTTGACAGTGGGAGTGGCAATTTGTCTACATAGTCGGCAGTAAAATCAAGTTGGTTTAGGGCATGCAATTCCTTCTCTAGTTTTGCCGGAGAATTGAGTGAATAGACAAAGTTATCTCTCGTTTCAAAATGGCAGTCAATGTTTTCACAAAGCTTACGGTATTCCTGTAATGCAGCCACATTTGCATCTAGATACATACGGGCCATTTCTAAACCAAAACGCTTTACTAGCTTGTGGTAAATGAGACCGTGCTGGATGCTGATTTTTGCAGTTGTGTTCTTGGTAATGCCACTACAAAGTGTGTCTGCTTCTACAAGCACATAATCGATGCCTGACTGTTTTAGCATGTGGGCACAGAGAATACCGGTGATGCCGCCACCAATAATTAAAACATCAGTTTTGATGTCCTTTTTTAACTGTTTAAACGTTGGAAATTCTACGGAATCCGACCAAATGGAAATCATACTATCACCTCTGGATTTAGTATGAAATAAAGAAGTAAAAATATACATAAAATAGGGAAGAAGCAATTGAAGTACAGCTGGAATTAGTATATAGTAAAATAGATAGGAAAGAATAGATTGTAAGGAAGAACGAGAGACAAAAAGAAGATGAGAAAGAATTTAAAACGATTATTTAGTTATTATAGACCATATAAATTGCTGTTTTTCAGCGATTTGTTTTTTGCAATGCTGGGGGCGGCAATTACTTTGGTGATGCCCCTTATCGTACGTTATGTTACCAATGAAGTGGTATATTTTGAAGGGCAGCAGGCATTGCGTACTATCTTTATTCTGGGTGGGGTAATGATTGCACTTGTACTCATTGAAATGGGATGTAACTATTTCATGACATATTACGGTCACATGATGGGAGCCAGAATGGAAGCCAATATGCGAAAGGATATCTTTGAGCATTATCAGAAGTTATCATTCACCTTTTTCGATAATCGAAAAGTGGGTGAATTGCTGTCACGTATTACCAGTGACTTGTTTGATATTACGGAACTGTTGCATCACGGACCAGAGGACTTGCTGATTTCATTTATTAAGTTAGTGGGTGCATTTGTTATCTTGATTCGGATTAATCTGCCCCTTACTTTAGTGACATTTGCCTGCATACCGGTGATGTTAGTGCTGGCCATTTATTATAATCGGAAAATGAAACGTGCCTTCAAAAGAAATCGTCAGCGTGTGGCAGAAATTAACACTCAGATTGAAGATAGTTTATCCGGTGTTCGCGTGGTGAAATCTTTCGCAAACGAAGACATAGAAATAGAAAAGTTTAAGGAGGGAAATCGCAACTATATCGCATCTAAGAAGGACAGTTATCGCTATATGGCGGGCTATCACTCCAGCGTGGGAGCAATGACAACTATGGTTACAGTCATCGTCATTGTATTAGGCGGCTTATTGATGAATAACAATACCATTAAAGCAACGGATTTGATTACATTCTTATTATATATTCATAACTTTACCGAGCCTGTGCGAAAACTCATTAATTTTGCAGAACAGTTCCAGAATGGATATTCCGGATTTGAACGTTTCATGGAAGTGATGGATACCCGCCCGGACATTCAGGATGAAAAGGATGCAGTATCTGTGAAAGATTTAGAAGGCGATATTGCCTTTGAAAATGTGTCCTTCCATTATGCAAGTAACAAGGAACAAGTGCTTAAAAATATCAATCTGAACGTTGCAGCGGGTGAGTATGTGGCTCTTGTTGGGGCATCCGGAGTTGGTAAAACAACGCTTTGCAGTCTTATTCCACGTTTCTATGAGGTGACAGAGGGAGTAATTAAGATTGACGGCATGGATATCCGCAAGATGAAACAAGCTGACCTTCGCAGTCAGATTGGTATTGTGCAACAGGATGTTTACCTGTTTGCCGGCAATATCTTAGACAATATCCGCTATGGGAAACCGGATGCAACAGACGAGGAAGTTATCTTGGCGGCAAAACGTGCAAATGCACATGATTTTATTATGAGTTTTCCAGATGGATATCAGTCAGATATCGGGCAACGTGGGGTGAAATTATCAGGCGGACAGAAGCAACGTTTATCAATTGCGCGAGTGTTCCTTAAGAATCCCCCGATTCTGATTTTTGATGAGGCAACTTCAGCACTGGACAATGAAAGTGAATTAGTTGTGCAACGGTCTATGGAGGAACTGGCAAAGGATAGGACAACCTTCGTGATTGCACATAGACTTTCGACTATTCGTAAGGCGCAAAGAATTCTGGTACTTACAGAGGATGGAATTGAGGAAGAAGGGACGCATGAGGAACTGCTGGAGAAGAAGGGTGCGTATGAGGCACTGTATAATTTGCAGTTTCGATAGGAAAAGAATGTTATAAAATCTACCCAACCAGTTAAAACTATGGTATTATTATTAAATTAAAGTAACAAGGAGAAAAAACGTGGGAGAGATACAGTTTAGACGAACGGAGTTGGAAGATAGGGATATGATGCATGCATATTTTCGTAAATATCCAAGCAGAAGCTGTGAGAGAACATTTGCAAATGCACTTCTTTGGTCGAGACATTACCCTGTTCAGTTTGCAGAGATAGAAAACACTTTGGTATTTCGCTCCACCAGTCATGGAGAGGCATATACCTATCCAGCAGGGGAGACAGAAAATGTGAAGCGTGCGCTGGATTTCTTAATGGCTGACACGAAAGAGCGTGGCGTACCATTTGTGTTATATCATATTACGTCGGAGCAGTTCGAACAGATTGATGCATGGTATCCGGGAAGGTTTGAACTGGAATTGAACCGAGACATTGCGGACTATATCTATGAGTCTGAGAAACTGGCGACGTTATCAGGGAAGAAGCTTCATGCCAAGCGCAATCACATTAACAAGTTCAAGGCGACTCACGAAAACTGGAGTTACGAAACCATGTCGGAGGACAATCTGGAGGAATGTTTCCAGATGGCTCTGAAGTGGAGAAATGAGAACGGCTGCGAGGAAGACGAGGAAAAGAATGCAGAGATGTGTGTCACCTTAAATGCCCTTCGACTATTTAAGGAGTTGGAGCTGACAGGAGGAATTCTTCGCATCAATGGAGAGATTGTTGCATTTACCATTGGAGAGGAACTAAGCGAGGATACCTTCGTGGTACACATTGAGAAAGCATTTGCAGATATCCAAGGTGCATACCCGATGATTAATCAGCAGTTCGTGGAACACGAATGCATGAAATATAAATATATCAACAGAGAAGAGGATACCGGTGCAGAGGGGCTTCGAAAGGCAAAGCTATCTTATCGACCAACCTTCTTGCAGGAAAAAGGTATTGTAAAGGAGAGAGAAAAATGATAGCAGAGAAAATGCAGAATATGGTGAAAAACAGCTCGGCAATCCGTGCTATGTTTGAGGAAGGAAACCGTTTGGCAAAGATTTATGGTAAAGAAAATGTTTTTGACTTTAGTTTGGGAAATCCAAATGTGCCGGCACCACAGGCTGTAAAGGATGCCATTATTGAGATTTTAAATGAAGAGGATCCGGTTGCATTGCACGGCTATACCAACAGCAATGCGGGCTATGAGGATGTAAGACAGGCGGTAGCAGAGTCTATTAATGAGAAGTTTGGCACTGCATTTGCAGCAAGAAATATTGTGATGACAGTGGGAGCAGCGGGTGGACTTAACGTAGCCCTTAAGATTTTACTGAATCCTGGGGATGAAGTAATCGTGTTTGCACCTTACTTTGGAGAGTATAGAAGCTATACTGCCAACTTTGACGGTGTAATTGTTGCAATCTCACCGGATATAGATACCTTCCAACCAAAGTTGGATGAATTTGAAGCAAAGATTACGCCAAAGACCAAAGCAGTAATTGTAAATACACCAAACAACCCAACCGGAGTTGTTTATTCAGAAGAAACCATAAAAAAACTGTCTGCCATCATGGAAGCAAAGCAGAAGGAATTCGGTACGGACATTTACCTGATTTCCGATGAGCCATATCGTGAACTTGCCTATGATGGGGTAGAAGTTCCATATTTGACTAAATATTATGCAAATACAATCGTGGGTTACTCATTTAGTAAATCCTTGTCTCTTCCGGGAGAGCGTATTGGCTATTTGGTAATTCCGGATGAAACATCGGATAGTGCAGATTTAATTTCTGCAGCAAGCGTTGCAACACGTATTTTAGGATTTGTAAATGCACCAACCTTGCAACAGAAAATGGTGGTGAAATGTCTCAATGAGCAGACCGATATTTCTTACTATGACAGAAACCGTGAAACTCTATACAATGGTTTGACAGATTGTGGATTTACCTGTATTAAACCGGAGGGTGCATTCTACTTGTTTGTAAAATCACCGGTTGAAAATGAGAAGGAATTCTGTGATGCAGCGAAGAAGTACAATATCTTAATTGTGCCGGGAAGCTCCTTTGGATGTCCTGGTTATGTGCGTATGGCGTACTGCGTTGCATATGAAACTATCCTAAATTCACTACCTAAATTTAAAGAACTTGCAAAGGAATACTTTTAAGATGAAAGCGTTTGAGAAAAATATTCGTAAGGTGGAGCCTTATGTTCCGGGGGAACAGCCGAGGCGAAAAGTGATTAAATTGAATACCAATGAAAATCCATATCCACCTGCACCGGGGGTTAGTAAAGCTCTGCAGGGCATGGATGTTGACAGCTTCCGTTTATACCCAGACCCGACAGCAGGAGATTTAGTACATACTTTGGCAGAATACTATGGCGTAAGTGATGAGCAGGTATTCGTGGGTGTGGGGTCCGATGATGTATTGGCTATGTGTTTTCTTACATTTTTTAATTCGGATAAGCCGATTTTGTTTCCGGATATTACTTATTCCTTCTACAAGGTGTGGGCGGAGCTTTATCGGATTCCATACGAATGTCCGGCAGTGGATGAAGATTTCCACATGGTGAAAGAGGATTATTATAAGGAAAACGGTGGAATTATTTTCCCAAATCCAAATGCACCGACTTCTATCTATGAAAATTTGGATTTTGTAGAAGATATCTTAAAACACAATGAAGATGTCATTGTGATTGTGGATGAGGCATATATTGATTTTGCAGGGAAGTCAGCTATTGAATTAATTGATAAATACGAGAATCTGATTGTGGTGCAGACTTTTTCTAAGGCTCGTTCTATGGCGGGTATGAGAATTGGTTATGCAATCAGTAACCCAACATTGATTAAATACTTAAATGATGCGAAGTATTCTTTCAACTCTTACACCATGAATATGACTTCTTTGGTGTGCGGCGTGGAGGCCGTGAAAGATAAGGCATATTTTGAAGAGACAGTGCAGAAAATCAAGGACACGAGAGAGTGGACGAAGAAGGAACTTACAAAGCTTGGATTCACATATCCGGACTCTCAGTCCAATTTTATCTTTGCAACACACGAAAAATATGAGGCAAAGGATTTGTTTGAGGCACTTAAGGAAGCGGATATTTATGTGAGATTCTTGGGCGGAGAGCGTATTAAAAATTATTTGCGCATTTCTATAGGTACCATGGAAGAGATGGAACGACTGATTGCGTTCCTAACAGAATATATGACAAATCACGAATAGGGGAGTAAAAAGATGTTAAAACTTATTTTACAGGGAATGGCAGTAGGAATTGCGAATATTATTCCAGGTGTTAGTGGAGGCACCATGATGGTTGCAATGGGCTTATACGACAAACTCATTCACGCCATTACACATTTGAAGAGTGAATTTAAAAGTGCATTAAAGTTATTAGTTCCGATTTTTGCGGGAGCAGGAATTGCAGTGGTTGTATTATCCAGAATCTTTGAATACCTACTGGCAAATCACCCGATTCCAACCAATTTTGCATTTTGTGGTTTGATAGCAGGAAGTCTTCCATTTATCTTTAAAAAAGTGGAAGGAAAGAAGATTACCGTAGGGAAAGTTATTCCGTTTATTATTTTCTTTGCGGTGGTAATTCTTATGGCAGTTATGGGAGAAGCCGCTGGAGCAGATGCGGATGTAAGCTTTGGCGTGGTAAATGTAATCAAGCTTCTTGGTGTGGGCATTGTTGCAGCAGCCACTATGGTGGTTCCGGGTGTCAGTGGCTCTATGATGTTAATGCTTTTGGGATACTATGATGTGATTCTTGCAACAATCAATGATTTTATTGATGCGGCATTGGCATTTGATATCAAAGCAATTTTGGTGGCAACCGGTGTTCTGGCGCCGTTTGGCATCGGTGTGGTTGTTGGTATCTTTGTAATTGCTAAGATTATTGAATTTATCTTTGCTAAGGCAGAGACGCATGCATATTTTGGAATTATCGGTTTGATTATGGCATCACCAATTGCCATACTTTTACAGACGGATTGGGGTAAATTTTCTGTTCCGACTCTGATTATCAGCGTAGTTACATTTGTTGCGGGATGGTTTGCGGCAAGCAAGCTTGGTGAGGAATAATCTCTCCTTTTTACGTTGACACGAGTAGGAAAAATTCTTATAATCTAGATAGAAGAAAAACGAGGTGAAACGTATGGAAATGAGACAGAGAGATGAAGCAAAAAGAAGCAAAGCATGGGTGATTGTAATGCTGGCTTCCAGTGCAATTATATTGCTGATAGTTGCCTTTCTTATCACAAACTCTGTGACAGGTAATCCGCTGAAGGGCGAGTGGCTGGCAGAGGGTCAAGGGTATCAACTGGAAATCGATGATGATGAGATTACTGTGGAGACTACCATTGATGGCCAATATGTAGAGGTAGATTTATACTATACCCTTGATAAAACAGATAGAATTGTTACCTTGAAATCAAGTACAACGTCCTATGCAGAGGCGGCTGAAAACACAGATGGAAAAGTTGTTGCGGCTCAAATAGATGAGGCAATCAGTGAATTCTTAGGCTCATATAATTATAGTATTGATGACGGCAAGTTAACACTGACAAAACGGGAATTCGAAGATGAATTCGTATTTACCAGAATAGAGAAATAAATGAGATTGCGCTCTGTGCGCAATCTTATCTTGATTATAGAACATTGAACATTGGTGTTTTTCCAATACTTTCTATAGAATGTCGATTTTATATGTAAAATACCCATGAATTTATGAAAATCTGGGTATTTTTGAGTGTTAGAGAGCTGTTTATAGAAAGTTGATTGGAAAAAGTCGCCTTTTGAAGGGTGATTTTTGCCAATTATGGGTATTTGAAGCAAGATAATAGGCTATAATACCCAGCTAATGTAGAAAGTGCTTTGGACAAAACCCAGTTAATGGAGGGGAGAGCATTGGATAATGCTAGTGCAAGTATAAAAAAATTGTCAAACTAGGAGGCGCACATGAGAAGAGAACATACAAAAGTAATACAAATAGGCAATGTAAAAATTGGCGGTGGTAATCCAATTGCCATTCAATCCATGACCAACACAAGAACAGAGGATGTGGAAGCAACAGTTGCCCAGATTCTGGCTTTGGAGGCTGTTGGCTGTGAGATTATCCGATGTGCGGTTCCAACCATGGAAGCTGCACAGGCGCTTTCTGAGATTAAGAAGCAGATTCATATCCCACTTGTGGCAGACATTCATTTTGATTATAAATTGGCCATCGCAGCAATTGAAAATGGTGCAGATAAAATCCGTATTAATCCGGGGAATATCGGTGATACGGAACGTGTAAGACAGGTGATTGAAAAGGCGAAAGAATATAATGTGCCAATTCGCGTTGGTGTAAACAGTGGTTCGTTGGAGAAGGAATTGGTTGCAAAATACGGCGGCGTTACAGCAGAGGGCATTGTAGAGAGTGCATTAGATAAGGTGCACCTTATTGAGAACATGGGATATGATAACCTGGTAGTAAGTATCAAATCCTCCGATGTATTGATGTGCGTGAAGGCCCATGAACTAATTTCAGAGCAATGTAATTACCCATTACATATTGGTATTACGGAATCAGGCACGGTTTTATCAGGAAATATTAAATCATCGGTAGGACTTGGTATCATGCTATATCAAGGTCTTGGTGATACCATCCGTGTATCATTGACCGGTGACCCGTTAGAGGAAATCAAATCTGCAAAATTGATACTGCGTACACTTGGACTTCGCAAGGGCGGTATTGAAGTTGTTTCCTGCCCGACATGCGGAAGAACCAAGATAGATTTAATCAGTTTGGCGAATCAAGTAGAAAATATGGTGGCAGATATCCCGCTTGACATCAAAGTCGCAGTTATGGGCTGTGTGGTAAATGGACCGGGAGAAGCCAAGGAAGCAGATATCGGAATCGCCGGTGGTGTCGGCGAAGGACTTCTCATCAAGAAGGGTGAGATTGTAAAGAAAGTAAAAGAAGAAGAACTATTAGAGACTCTCAGGGAAGAACTCTTAAACTGGGAGAAGTAATTGTAAGGAGCACAAATGAGTAAATTGTTTTTCGAGGTGTTTCCAACTTTAAAGGTAAGTGAAGACATGCGACTCTTGTTTGGAGATGTGGAGGTAACGAAGGTTGCAACCAATCCGGACAGGACTTATTTGCGTGTCCATTTTTTGAGCACGCATTTACTTGAAAAACGTGTGATATATGCCATGGAAAGAGCCATCAAGGAACAGCTTTTTGGGCAGACCATGATCTGTGTGGAGCTGGTTGAATTCTATCAATTATCCAGCCAGTATACACCGGAAAATCTGTTGCGGGAGCACAGAGAAAGCATTTTACTGGAACTGAAAAAACGCAGCATTGTGGAACACAACATGTTCGCCAATGCAAAATATACATTTGAAAATGGAAATGTTGTAACACTGGAGTTTGAAGACACCATCGTAGCCGAGGGAAAAGCAGAATCTATTGTGGCACTTTTGAAGGAAATCTTTGAAGTGCGCTGCCATATACCGGTGGATATCCGTGTGAATTATCACAAGGCGGAGAAAAGTAAGATTCAGGAACACAACGCCATTCGTCTGCAGCAGGAAATCAATGCAATTGTAGAGGCTAATGAAGCAAAGCAGGAAGAACTGAACGCCGAGAAAAAGGCGGAGAAGGAAACAAAGAAAGCCGAAAAAGAGGAGAAGAAGGCGAAGGCAGAGGCCTATGCAAAGAGACAGGAAGGTTATCGAGCTGCGAAAAGATCCGAGGATCCAAATTTGGTTTACGGCAGAGATTTTGACGATGATCCGATTGAACTGAAGACCGTTATGGGTGAGATGGGCGAGATTACATTTCGCGGGCAAGTCACCAGCTTCGAAACGCGTGAGATTCGAAACGAGAAGACTATTGTCATGTTTGCAGTGACTGATTTCACAGATACCATTATGGTGAAAATGTTTGTGAAGAACGAACAGCTTCCTGTGATTTTAGACGACATAAAGAAGGGCGCTTTTCTAAAAATCAAGGGTGTAACAACCATTGATAAATTTGACCATGAGCTTACCATTGGTTCGGTTACCGGAGTAAAAAAGATTCCAAGCTTTGTAACCAAGCGCAAGGATACGGCTCCGGAAAAACGTGTGGAGCTCCATTGCCATACGAAAATGAGTGATATGGATGGAGTATCCGATACGAAATCAATCGTGAAACAAGCCCATGACTGGGGGCATAAGGCCATTGCTATTACAGATCACGGTGTGGTGCAGGCATTTCCGGATGCCAACCATTATATTATGGACGATTTGGATAAGGAAGACCCGTTTAAGGTTATCTATGGTGTAGAGGCTTACTTGGTGGATGATTTAACAGACATCGCCGTGAATGCAGGAGAGCAGACTCTGGATGATACATATGTGGTATTCGATATCGAGACAACCGGATTCAGCTCGGTGGAAGACCGTATCATAGAAATAGGTGCGGTGAAGGTGCAACATGGTGAGATTGTCGACTATTACAGTACCTTCGTTAATCCGAGTATTCCAATCCCATTTAGAATTACAGAACTTACTAGTATTACAGATGAAATGGTGATGGATGCACCGAAAATTGATGTGATTTTACCGGAATTTCTGTCGTTTGTAGGGGATGCGGTATTGGTTGCCCATAATGCAGGATTTGACGTGGGATTTATCGAGCAGAATGGTAAAAATCTTGGACTGCCAAGTAAATTTACCTATTTGGATACCGTGGCTCTTGCCCGTGTACTTTTGCCAACCCTTTCTAAATATAAGTTGAACATTGTAGCTAAAGCACTAGGCGTTTCCTTAGAAAACCATCATCGAGCAGTGGATGATGCCAAGGCAACAGCAGAAATTTTTGTGAAGTTTGTGGAAATGCTGAAAGAACAGGACATCACGAATCTTTCGGAAGTGAACCGCTTTGGTGCCGCGAATCCGGATGCCATTCGAAAGATGCCGACCTATCACGCTATTATTCTTGCAAAAAATGATGTAGGACGAGTGAATCTGTATCGTCTGATTTCCATGTCCCATTTGACCTACTATGCAAGAAGGCCGCGAATCCCGAAAAGTGAGTTTTTAAAACTACGAGAGGGACTGATTATCGGCAGCGCCTGTGAGGCGGGGGAATTGTATAGTGCTATATTAGATAATAAATCGGAGGAAGCAATTGCAAGACTGGTGAATTTCTATGATTATTTGGAAATTCAGCCACTTGGAAATAACCGATTTATGATTGAGAGTGACAGACACGAGAATATTCAATCAGAAGAAGATTTGAGGGATATCAATCGACGTATTGTAAGGCTGGGAGAGGAATTCCATAAGCCCGTTGTTGCAACCTGCGATGTGCATTTCCTAGAGCCGGAGGATGAGGTATACCGAAGAATTGTTATGGCAGGGCAAGGATTTACGGATGCAGATAATCAGGCACCGTTATATCTTCGTACTACCGAAGAAATGCTGGAAGAGTTTGCCTACCTTGGTTCGAAAAAAGCATATGAAGTGGTTGTAACCAATACCAATCTGATTGCTGACCAGATAGAGAAAATTTCGCCGGTTAGACCGGATAAGTGTCCGCCGGTGATTGAGGATTCTGATAAACAGCTTCGAGACATTTGCTATAATAAAGCGCATAGTATGTACGGCGAAGAATTACCAACCATTGTAGTGGAACGTTTGGAAAGAGAGTTGAACTCCATTATCTCCAATGGATTCGCCGTAATGTACATTATTGCGCAGAAGCTGGTGTGGAAGTCGGTGGAGGACGGATACCTGGTAGGTTCCCGAGGTTCTGTAGGTTCGTCTTTTGTAGCAACTATGGCGGGAATTACGGAAGTAAATCCGCTCAGTCCACACTATTATTGTACCGAGTGTCACTACAGCGATTTTGAGTCAGAAGAAGTGAGAAAATATGCCGGCGGCTGTGGATGGGATATGCCGGATAAGAATTGTCCGGTTTGCGGGAAACCACTTGTCAAAGACGGATTTGACATTCCGTTCGAGACCTTCCTTGGATTCAAAGGAAACAAGGAACCGGATATTGACCTTAATTTCTCTGGGGATTACCAGAGTAATGCCCATAAATATACGGAAGTTATCTTCGGTGACGGTCAGACCTTCCGTGCGGGTACCATCGGTACCTTGGCTGATAAGACAGCCTATGGTTATGTGAAAAATTATTATGAGGAGCGTAATCAGGGGAAACGAAAATGTGAAATTGAACGTTTGCTTCAGGGATGTGTTGGAATCCGAAGAAGTACGGGACAGCATCCGGGAGGAATTATCGTATTACCAATCGGTCAGGATATCAATTCCTTTACGCCGGTGCAGCATCCGGCAAATGATATGACGACGGATATCGTGACCACACATTTCGATTATCACTCCATTGACCATAACCTGTTGAAGCTTGATATTCTCGGCCATGATGATCCTACCATGATTAAGATGTTAGAGGAACTGGTAACCGAGATCACAGGCGAACCATTTGTTGCAACGGAGATTAAGCTGGATGACCCGGGAGTGATGAAGCTCTTTGCAGACACCAGTTCCCTTGGAATCACGCCGGAGGATATCGGGGGATGTCCGGTTGGCTGTCTTGGGATTCCGGAGTTTGGAACGGATTTCGTTATTCAGATGGTGGTAGATACCAAGCCGAAAACTCTGTCAGACCTTATACGTATTTCCGGACTGTCTCATGGAACGGACGTATGGCTGAACAACGCGCAGACCTTAATTCAAGAAGGAAAGGCGACAATTTCAACTGCAATCTGTACCCGTGACGATATCATGACCTTCCTCATTAACAGCGGAATGGAAAGTGAAACCTCATTTAAAATCATGGAGGATGTGCGTAAAGGAAAGGTTGCCAAGAAAAAGTCGGCGAAATGGCCGGAGTGGAAAGAGGACATGCTTGCACATGGCATACCGGACTGGTATGTGTGGTCCTGTGAGCAGATTAAATATATGTTCCCGAAGGCCCATGCGGCAGCTTACGTTATGATGGCATACCGCATTGCCTACTGTAAGGTATATTATCCGCTGGCTTATTATGCGGCGTATTTTAGTATTCGTGCAAATGCATTTTCCTATGAACTCATGTGTCAGGGCAAGGAAAAATTAGAATACTATATCCGCGATTATAAGAGACGTAGCGATAGCTTATCCAACAAGGAACAAGATACCTTGAAGGATATGCGCCTTGTGCAGGAAATGTATGCCAGAGGCTATGAGTTCCTGCCGATTGACCTTTACAAGTCGAAGGCAACCAGGTTCCAGATCATAGACGGAAAATTGTTGCCACCATTTAGCACCATTGAAGGCATGGGAGACAAGGCTGCAGATGCTGTAGAAATGGCAGCACAGGATGGACCATATTTGTCGCTGGATGACTTTAGACAGCGTACAAAGGTAAGTAAGACGGTCATCGAATTCATGGCTGATTTGGGACTGTTTGGGGATTTGCCGACATCGAATCAGTTGTCGTTGTTTGATTTGTAACTGTTCAGAGCCAAGCAGACACATAGTGTTTGCGAGGTTGGCTCTGAATAGTTATTTTTTTTAATTTAGTGCTTTAATCCGGCAAAGTAATGTGTTATAATGTTTACATTATTTTTCAAATGACATCGAAAGGAAGAAAGAATTATGTCGAATAAGAGAGTAATCATGCTTGGAAACGAAGCAATTGCCCGCGGTGCATACGAAGCAGGTGTAAAAGTATCTGCAGCATACCCGGGAACACCAAGTACAGAAATTAGTGAGAATATTATTAAATATAAAGATGATATCTATTCCGAGTGGTCGCCAAATGAGAAGGTAGCTACAGAGGTTGCAATTGGCGCAAGCATTTCCGGTGTGAGAGCTATGGCTTGTATGAAACACGTTGGGCTTAACGTGGCATCAGACCCGCTTTACACCGTATCATACATGGGCGTAAATGGGGGCTTGGTTCTTGTTGTAGCTGATGACCCAGGTCTTTACAGCTCCCAGAATGAACAAGATACACGCATGGTTGCAAGAGCAGCACAGGTGCCTGTATTGGAGCCGGCTGACAGTATGGAAGCAAAAGAGTACATGAAGGCTGCCTTCCAAATCAGTGAAGTGTTTGACAGACCGGTTATTCTTCGTACTACAACCAGATTGGCGCACTCACAAGGGTTGGTTGAACTTTATGACCGTGAGGAAGTAGAGGATGTTCCATATGAGAAGAATATTGCAAAGAACGTAATGATGCCGGGGAATGCAAAGCTTCGCCATGTGGAGATTGAAAAGCGCAACTTAGAGCTTGCAGAGGCAGCGAATACACTTCCAATCAATACAGTGGAAATGAACGATACGAAGATTGGTGTGATTACAAGTGGTATACCTTATCAGTATGTGAAAGAGGCACTTCCAAATGCATCTGTATTAAAACTTGGTATGGTAAATCCGCTTCCTAAGAAATTAATCACAGAATTTGCATCTAAGGTTGATACATTATACATAGTTGAAGAGTTGGATCCAGTGATTGAAGAACAAGTGAAATCGTGGGGTATCAAAGCAATTGGAAAAGAAATCTTTACTGTGCAGGGCGAATATAGTGCAAATATGATTCGTAAGGCAATTTTGAAAGAAGAATTGGATGTAAAGGCACCAGTAGCAGCACCGGGAAGACCACCGATTTTGTGTCCGGGATGTCCACACAGAAGTGTGTACTATGTGCTGAATAAATTAAAAATGCACGTGGCAGGTGATATCGGATGCTATACATTGGGAGCAGTTGCACCACTTAGCGTTGTGGATTCTGTTATCTGTATGGGCGCAAGTATTTCCAGTCTTCACGGTATGGAAAAGGCAAAAGGAAAAGACTATATCAAGAATTGGGTAGCGGCTATCGGTGATTCTACCTTCTTACATACAGGCGTGAATTCCCTCATGAATATGGTTTATAACAAGTCAACCGGAACGGTTATGATTCTTGACAACTCAACCACCGGTATGACAGGTCATCAGGACCATGCGGCAACCGGAAAAACATTGATGGGTGAACCTACGAATGCAATTGACATTCCAAACTTGTGCCGTGCAATCGGTGTAAAAAATGTAGTTGAAGTGAATGCATTTGATATTAAGACATTAGAGAAAGTAATCAAGGAAGAAGTGGCAAAGGACGAAGTTTCTGTTATCATTACAAAAACTCCTTGCGTACTTTTGGATAAATCAAAGAAACCGGTTTATATTGCGCACGCTGATAAATGTAAAAAATGCGGTATGTGTATGAAACCAGGTTGTCCTGCAATGACGAAAAAAGCAAATGGAACCATTTATATTGATGATACCATGTGTACAGGTTGTGGTCTTTGTGAGACACTTTGTAAATTTGATGCAATCGAACTTTTAAAGGAAGGTGATAAGTAATGGCAACGAAGAATATTATGATTGTAGGTGTAGGCGGACAAGGAACACTGCTTACCAGCCGTATTTTGGGCGGGCTTGCCATTGCAGGCGGTTATGACGTGAAACTTTCTGAGGTGCATGGAATGGCACAGCGCGGCGGAAGCGTAGTTACCTTTGTGCGCTACGGCGAAAAGGTTGCAGAACCAATTGTGGAAGAAGGTCAGGCAGATGTTATTATCGCGTTTGAAAAATTAGAGGCCTTAAGATATTCTCACTTTTTGAAAAAAGACGGTGCTCTTATAATCAATGACTGGAGAATCGACCCGATGCCGGTAGTAATCGGTGCGGCAGAGTATCCGGAAAACATTATCGAGAACCTTTCCAAAGAGCATAAGGTGTATACCGTAAATGCGACAGAAGAAGCAAAGAAGCTTGGGAACTCCAGAGTGTTTAACATGATTGTGCTTGGAATTGCAGCACAGCATATGGATTTTGCAAAAGAAACTTGGTATGAAGTAATTGAAAATACAGTTCCACCAAAGACGATTGATATTAATAAGAAAGCCTTTGAAGTAGGATATTCGTTATAGACCGGAGGAAAATGCATCATGGCATGGGTAGAAAGATATTTTGACAAAGAAAAAGAATGTATGAGCAGAGATGAGATGACAGCTCTGCAAAGTGAAAGATTAGTAAAGCAGGTGGCAAACGTTTATAACAACGTGGCGTTTTACAACAAGAAAATGAAGGAGCTTGGCATTGAACCAGGTGACATTAAAGGAATTGAAGACATCAACAAGCTTCCATTTACAACAAAGGAAGATTTGAGAGATAACTATCCGTTTGGTCTATTGGCAGTTCCAAAATCAAAGGTTGCTCGAGTGCAAGGCTCTTCCGGAACAACCGGTAAATTGACACTTGCTTCTTATACACAGGCAGATACAGAACTGTGGGGAGAATGTGTGGCTCGTTGTATGACAATGGCAGGATTGACTGACGAGGATATTATACATACATGCTACGGCTACGGCTTGTTTACAGGTGGTCTGGGAATTGATTTCGGTGCGAGAAAATTGGGTGCAATGGTAATTCCAATGTCTTCCGGTAACACTCAGAGACAAATGATGTGTTTACAAGATTTTGGTGCAACAGCCATTGCATGTACGCCTTCCTATGCTCTTTATCTGGCTGAATCACTTCGTGATGCTGGCTTGGTAGATAAGATCAATATTAAGGCTGGTATCCTTGGTGCAGAACCTTGGACTGTAGAAATGAGAGAGCAGATTGAAAGCATTCTAGGAATTAAATGCTTTGATATTTATGGCCTATGTGAAATCTTAGGACCAGGTGTTGCAATGGAATGTGTTCACCACAAAGGACTTCACATCCACGAGGATTATTTCTATCCGGAAATCTTAAATCCGGCTACCAATGAAGCATGTGCAGACGGCGAAACCGGTGAACTTGTATTTACTACACTAACCAAAGAGGCAATGCCATTGATTCGTTACAGAACAAAGGATTTGACAAGCATTGACCACAGTACCTGTGATTGTGGAAGAACACTTCCGAGAATTTCCAAATTCAAAGGTCGTACGGACGATATGAAGGTAATCCGTGGTGTGAATGTATTCCCAACCCAGGTAGAAGCAGCACTTCTTAGTATGGGTGGAGAGGTAGCACCTCACTACATGATGATTGTAGACCGTGAAAACAACATGGATAAGTTGACTGTTATGGTGGAAGTAGACGAACGTTACTTCTCAGATGAAATCCGTGAATTAGAAGGATTAAAGAACAAGATTGCAGGTGTTTTAAAACAGGCACTTGGTATTGCTGTTCATGTAAAATTAGTAGAGCCTAAGACCATTGCACGTAGCGAAGGTAAAGCAAAACGTGTCATTGACAATAGAAATTTAAGTTAAGGGGGATTGGAACATGACAATTAAACAATTATCTGTATTTTTGGAAAATAGAGAAGGTCGTTTGGATGAAGTGTTAAAGACACTAGGTGCAAATGATGTAAACATTGTGGCATTGAGTTTGGCAGATACAGCGGACTATGGAATGCTTCGCATGATTGTTTCTGATCCTATGAAAGGCAAAAGCGTGCTAAAGGAAGCAGGAATTACTTCTATGCTTACAGATGTGGTTGCACTTCGTGTACCACATGCCACAGGCTCACTCAGCAAGGCCATGCATGAGTTGATGGCTGGCGGTGTTAACGTAGAGTATATGTATGCATTTGCAAATGGAGCTGATGCGTCAGCTGTTATGAAATCGGATGACCCGGAAAAAGTAGTAACGATTCTAAGAGAAAATGGATTTAATGTGTGGGAAGCGGACGAAGCTTATCGCGCGAATTGCTAATCTTTAATATTTAGCCATGAAGCTCGAATACGCTATGCTACTTCTCGCTTTGGCTAAACGCCATATGTCGAATATATGTATTGTCAACTTACATGCGAGCATGACGTTTACAATGCATATATTAGACGCATGGCTAAATAGTAAAGAAAATAGGGTTATTGCGATAAATTAAATTGCAATAACCCTTTTTTAATCTCATTTCCATCCATGCTTTTTATATAAACTGCATATTAAAAGGCACATACAAATTGTGATTAAAGTTTTACTACGTTGACTGCCTGTGGTCCTTTAGCGCCTTCTGTTAAATCATATTCAACAGCCTGACCTTCCTCCAATGTTTTGTATCCTTCCATGTTCAAACCTGAATAGTGAACAAACACGTCATTACCGGCTTCATCAGAAATGAATCCATAACCTTTTTGGTTGTTGAACCACTTAACTGTACCTTTGCTCATGTCTTTCTCCTCCATTATTTAATTGTACGTTAACACGTTAACACTTTAACAGAATAGCACAGACGCAACACAGTGTCAATTATTTTAAGGCTTTTTTGGCAAATTCTGTATTTACTAAATCTTTATAAGGCGCAAGTTTTGACAATTCGCCTGCAGAGTCAAGAATATCTTGCAATAAATCAAAACTGTCTTCTTCAAAAATCAGATCCGCTTTCCATGTATCTTGGTCGTAATAACGAGTCACAATTGTGGTAATCGTATCAATATCTGTTTCTTCAAACTGAGGCGCAATAGCCTTCGCGATGTCTTCTGGTGTGTGTGATTGCACATAATCCATACCCTTTTGAAGTGCATTGGTAAAGCTTTGAATTACATCCGGATTTTCTTCAATATAACTGCCCTTTGCACAAAAAGCAGTGTATGGCACATAACCACTATCTTCACCCAGGGAGGCAATTACATAGCCTTTACCTGCTTTTTCAAGAGAGGTGGCATGTGGTTCAAATTCCACAGAGAAATCTCCTTGCCCTTCTGAAAATGCAGCCGCAGTTGAACCAAAGTCAATATTCTGATTGATTTGCAAATCTTTTTCAGGGTCAATATCATTTTGTTTTAAGATATACTCAAATACCATCTGTGGCATACCGCCCTTTCTGCCACCTAGAACAGAGGTACCTTTTAAGTCCTTCCATGTGAAATTAGAAACGTCTTCACGGCCAACAAGGAAATTTCCAGCACGCTGTGTCAGCTGTGCAAAGTTCACCACATAGTCCTTTGCGCCTTCGTTATAGGTATAAATTGATGCCTCAGACCCCATAAATCCTACATCTGCTTCCCCTGAAAGGACAGCAGTCATAACCTTATCCGCCCCAAAGCCACAGACAAGTTCAAGGTCAATTCCTTCTTCAGCAAAATATCCCTCTTCAATCGCTACATACATTGGTGCATAAAAGATGGAATGTGCAACTTCATTTAGGACAACTTTTGTAGTGCCCGTTTCTTCTTCCTTTGGTGCACAACCAAACAAAGAAAGAATAGCGAGTGTTGTTATGAGTGCAAACGCTAAGATTCGCTTTTTCATAAAACCTCCATGCAAAAACTTTTCTTAATACTATATGAAAGACTCTGAAAAATGTTACTCGTTCTCTGTATCGTCGCTCAATTGTTTGGGAAAAAAGTGATAGATTGCCTGATATGCCTCTCTTTCTGCCTCCGTGGAAGCAGGCGTAGGCATAAGTCCTGTACAGTCTGTAGTCGAGGCCGAATGTGTAAGGTAATCATAGGAATCTTCAATTTTAAGTTCTTGTTTTTCTTTTTTCATACAAATTATCTCCTCACAATAGTTTACATTTTTTCACAATTAGGGTTTGCAAAAAACAAGTTACTATTCAAATATAAGTTCAAATAAAAAAAGGTTTACTTTACGAATTTAATGTGCTAAAATGTTAAACAAGTAAAGCCGATAAAGGAGAAGGTTTAATATGGGCAAGAAAGTAAAAACAGAATCGTTAGATTTATTATTTGAAGCAATCTTATGTCTGAAGGATAAAGAAGAATGCTACACTTTTTTTGAGGACATTTGTACCGTTAATGAACTGCTATCAATTACGCAACGATTTGAAGTTGCAAAGATGCTCAGAGAGCAAAAAACATATTTAGAGATTGCAGAGAAAACAGGCGCATCTACTGCGACTATTAGCCGCGTAAACCGTTCCTTGAATTACGGCAATGACGGATATGATATGGTTTTTGAAAGAATGAATTAATAGAAACAAAAAAGAAGGAAATTTATTCCTTCTTTTTCTTATCCTTATCTTTTTCACAATCTTTTGTTTCTGTGGCAGGAGTAGAAGTTGCATCAATCAGTTTCTCAATCAGTAGTTGCTTCACATAGACATCCAAACTAAGAGAGCAGATAAACGAGAAGAATTGAAGATATTCCCTGTTTGTTTCCGGCGCATCTGCAAATGTTTCCATTGAGTTATTAAACATTAGTTCGATATCCTTTTGAAGCAGTTTGGTACGTTCTTTTTCAAAAGTACATACTTCATCATAAATTCGTGCAATATTGATATCGTCTTCCGATTGGAAATAGTTTTCGGTAATTGGCTTTAGGAGGGTTTCGATATCCTTCATGGAAATAATATTTTTAAAATAGTAGATAAATGTTAATAATAACAAGTGTTCTTTTGAATATTTCTTTTTGATAGGTGCAGGCAGTAAATCATTTTTTGCATAATTGTTAATCATGGTCTTTGTCAAAACCTTGTCATCTTCATTTCGCTTTGTTGACTTTAGTTCCTTCTCCATAAAGGAAGTTACCTGATCCATGTACAAATCGATGTTAGGAATGTCGGTTGATTTTATAAAATCAATGCGGGAAATACTCCCTAAAATACTGTTTAACAAATCATTTTTATCTATCGTCATATCATCACCTCAATACAGACATTATATAGTATTGCAAACCACATCTCAAGTGCTTTTGAGAAATTATTTATAGATGACATGAGAACAAATTTATACTATACTAAATAGATAAGGAGTTGAAACAATATGAGCATTTACGATACATTAAACAATGAACAACGGGAAGCAGTATTTCATACAGAAGGACCGCTTTTGATTCTTGCAGGTGCGGGTTCCGGAAAGACAAGAGTGCTGACACACCGCATCGCATATTTGATTGATGAAATGGGTGTAAACCCTTGGAATATTTTGGCAATCACCTTTACCAATAAGGCGGCCGGCGAGATGCGGGAACGTGTGGACAGAATCGTTGGTTTTGGCTCGGAAAGCATCTGGGTGAGTACGTTTCATTCGACTTGCGTTCGTATCTTAAGACGTCACATTGACCGTTTGGGATTTGGAACGAATTTTACGATATATGATGCAGACGACCAGAAGACACTAATGAAGGATGTCTGCAAGCAATTACAGATTGACACAAAGATTTATAAAGAGAGAAATCTTCTGGCGGCTATTTCTTCAGCAAAGGATGAAATGATTTTGCCGGATGAGTATGAGTTGAATGCAGGGGGAGATTATCACAAGCAAAAGATAGCCAAGGTTTATCGAGAATATCAAAAGCAATTGAAAGCAAACAATGCGCTTGATTTCGATGATTTGCTGGTAAAAACCGTGCAACTTTTGCAGACTCAGCCAGACATTTTGGAATATTATCAAGAACGCTTCCGCTATATCATGGTGGACGAGTATCAGGATACCAATACGGTACAGTTTAAGCTTATCAGTATTCTTGCAAAGAAATATCGAAACCTTTGTGTAGTGGGTGACGACGACCAGTCCATTTACAAATTCCGTGGTGCTAATATTAAGAATATTTTAAATTTTGAAGATGTGTTTGAGGATGCACGGGTGATTAAGCTGGAGCAGAATTACCGTTCTACGGAGACCATTTTGAATGCGGCAAATGGTGTCATCTGCAACAATTATGGGCGAAAAGACAAGGCTCTTTGGACAGAAAATGGTGTGGGAGACAAACTTGTATTTCAGCAGTTTGATAACGCTTATGATGAGGCAGATTATGTGGTGAGTGATATCAGGGAGCATGTGAGAGAAGGGGAACGTTCTTATAATGAGCACGCAATCCTTTACCGCACCAATGCGCAGTCCCGTATTTTTGAAGAAAAATTTGTCACGGCAAATATTCCATACAAGATTGTTGGCGGCATCAATTTCTATGCTAGAAAAGAAATCAAAGATCTGCTGGCGTATTTAAAAACCATTGATAACGGAATGGATGATTTGGCTGTTCGACGTATCATCAACGTACCAAAGCGAGGCATCGGACTTACAACTATTAATCGAGTGCAGGAGAATGCAACTGAGCGAGGTGTTAGCTTCTATGAGGCTTTGCGTACTGCTGATATGATTCCGGGTATTCGGAAAGCGGCAACCAAGTTGGATTCTTTTGTGGCTCTGATGGAGCACTTCAAAGAGAGCGCAAAGAAGATGCTGGTGTCGGAACTCATGCAGGAGGTTCTGGATTATACCGGTTATCTGGAAACCTTGGAGGAGGAAGGAAAAGAAGAGGCTGAAGCACGCAAGGAAAATATTGATGAACTTTTGAGTAAGATTGCGACTTATGAGGAATCTTGCGAGGATGAGGCTCCGACTTTAAGTGGATTCTTAGAAGAGGTGGCCTTGGTTGCGGACATTGACAGTCTGGATGAAAATAGTGACTATGTAGTTCTTATGACGCTTCACAGTGCAAAAGGATTGGAATTTCCGGAAGTTTATATGGTAGGTATGGAAGATGGAATTTTCCCAAGCTATATAACAGTGACAGAGGGAGATTTGGACGAGCTGGAAGAGGAAAGAAGACTTTGCTATGTAGGTATTACGCGAGCGATGGAGAATCTGACATTAACCTGTGCAAGGCGCAGAATGATTCGCGGCGAAGTGCAATACAATAAGATGTCTAGATTTTTAAAAGAGATACCTATGCATTTATTTGGAAATAAAGTCAAAGCAGAGCGCGAGGAAATGGATGTAGTAAAAGCAAATGCGTATATTCAGGCAAAACAGGCATTTAAGACACAAGCCTTTTCCACTGTAAAACCAGCCCAGAACTTTGGTGTGAAAACGGGGGGAGGCCTTGATTACGAGGTTGGCGACCGTGTAAAACACTTGAAGTTTGGCGAGGGTATTGTAACCTCCATTGTAGAAGGCGGAAGAGATTACGAAGTGACCGTCGCATTCGACAATGTGGGTACCAAAAAAATGTTTGCCGGATTTGCAAAATTACAGAAAGTGTGAACTGTTCAGAGCGAAGTAAAATTTTATAAAACGGACGTAAAATGCTTGCATTTTTAAGTTTGTTTTTAAAATTTTATTTGGCGGATACGCCACACCGAGGAAACACAACGTGTTTTCGAGGTTGCTCTGAATAGTTACGAAAATTTAATGACAATAGCGGTATAATGATGTTATAATATACATAATATAATTGTACTGAAAAAAATAGAAAGGGTGTATAGCATGAACAAGATTGAAGATATAATTTCTGCAACAAAATTAAATGAGATTTTACAGAAACGAGACGACGATAAGATTAAGAAGACCATTCTTTGGATTCTTGCTATTGTAGGCGCTGTGGTTGCAATTGCAGGAATTGCATATGCAGTATATCGTTTCTTTACACCGGATTATCTGGAAGATTTTGATGAAGATTTCGAGGATGATTTCGAAGACGATTATTTTGAGGAAGAAGACGAAATCTAGGAGAGTAAGAAAAAGCTCGCTCGCGCAGAAATTGGCGGGCGAGTTTTTTGGAGGTTCACATGAAAAAAGGACAAGTTTATGAAGGGTTGATTGAAAAGGTAGAGTTTCCAAATAAGGGAATCGTATTTGTAGAGGGAGAAGCAAACAAGGTTATTGTTAAGAATGGAATTCCAGGGCAGAAGATTAAATTTGCTGTGAATAAGATGCGAAAAGGGAAGGCAGAAGGACGCCTTTTGGAGGTGCTGGAAAAGTCACCACTTGAAACAAGAGAGCCTGTTTGCAGTATCTTTCCGGCTTGCGGTGGCTGTATGTACCAAACCATGTCTTATGAAGGCCAGATGAAGATGAAAGAGCAGCAGGTGAAAGAGATATTAGATGCTGCCATTGTTGGAGACTATGAATTTGAAGGTGTGAAGGCAAGTCCGAAAGAATTTGCATACCGCAACAAGATGGAGTTTTCCTTTGGAGATGAATTTAAGGATGGACCTTTGTCCCTTGGGCTACATAAGAAAGGAAGCACCTATGATGTACTGACTGCTTTTGACTGCAAGCTGGTACATGAGGATATGACAAAGATTTTAGTTTGTGTGCTAGATTATTTTAAAGAGAGAAATGTGTCTTACTATAAGAAAATGCAACATGTAGGATATTTGCGCCATCTATTGCTTCGCCGTGGAGATATTACCGGTGAGATTTTAGTAAATTTGGTTACAACAACACAGGAAGAATATGATTTGACACCACTTGTAGATGCATTGCTTGAACTTGAGCTTGAGGGAAAGATTGTAGGCATTCTTCATATTTTGAATGATTCCTTATCCGATGTGGTACAGAGTGATGAGACACGTGTACTGTATGGGCAAGATTATTTTTATGAAAAATTATTGGGAATGGAATTCAAGATTACTCCATTTTCTTTCTTCCAACCGAATTCCAGGGCGGCAGAAGTGCTATACAGTTCGATAAGAGATTATCTTGGAGACATGAAAGGGAAAACACTTTATGATTTGTTTAGCGGAACGGGAACGATAGGTCAGATTCTTTCACCGGTTGCTGAAAAGGTTATTGGTGTGGAGATTGTGGAAGAAGCAGTTGCGGCGGCCAATGAAAATGCAAAGCACAATGGCATTACAAATTGTAAGTTCTTAGCGGGAGATGTGTTTAAAGTCTTGGATGAGATTGAGGAAAAACCAGATGTGATTGTGCTGGACCCGCCGAGAGACGGCATTCATCCGAAGGCACTTCCAAAGATTTTGGACTATGGCGTGGATACCATCGTTTATATTTCTTGCAAGGTAACAAGTCTGGCGAGAGATTTGGAAATGATGCAGGCGAAAGGATATAGAGTTGTGAAGGCGGTGGCTTGCGACCAGTTCTGCCAGACGGTGCATGTTGAAACAATCGCTTTATTGAAAAATATTAAGTAATAGGTTTATCCATTAAATAGTATATCATTTTGATTTCTCCATATACTAACAAAAATGGAAAGGAAGTAAAGTGTTATGGAGAAAACAGATACAATAAAACTATTACAAGAATGTGATGCAGGAAGCAAAATGGCAGTTACATCCATTGACGAATTGATGGACAAGGCTACAGACTCTGAGCTTGCAGAACTTTTGGAAGAAAGCAAAAAGCATCATGAGAAGCTGGGAAATGATTTGCACTCTATGTTGAATCATAAAGAATCTGATGAGAAAGAGCCAAATCCTATGGCGAAAGGAATGTCAAGACTAAAAATTAATTTCAAAATGGGAATGGACAACAGCGATGCTATGATTGCAGACTTAATCACAGACGGTTGTGATATGGGTGTAAAATCCCTCTACAAATATATGAACCAATATAAGGCAGCTGAGGAGCCGGCAAAAGATATCTGTAAACGTCTGATTGCGATTGAGGAAGAACTCCGCGATAAGCTCAGAAAGTTCTTGTAAGTTTAGCGAAAACTTCGCTAAGCAGAAGTCACAGAGAGAATAATATTGTATCATTGCATTGAGGTGAAATGCAATGTACAGGCGTATCAGAGATTTGAGAGAAGATAGAGATATGACACAGGTTCAGCTTGCAAAAATGTTGAATTGTAGTCAAAGGACCTACAGTAATTATGAACGTGGAGATATAGAAATATCCACAAGAGTGTTAATCGAACTGGCAAGATTTCATGATACCAGTATTGATTATCTCTTAGAGTTGACAGACGAAAAACGACCATATCCAAGGAAAGTGAATAAGAAGTACATGTAGGTAGAAAAGTCATCGCGTTTGCGGTGGCTTTTTTGTGAGAACACTGATATAATGAAAGGGTAAGATTTTAAGATTAGAAAGGGACACCTTCATGAAATTCATTCATTGTGCAGATTTGCATTTAGATGCCAAAATGAGTGCAAACCTTGATAAAGACAAAGCAAAAATAAGGAAAGCTGAGATTCTACATACCTTTGAAAGGATGGTAGAGTATGCAGCAGAACATGATGTTTTCGGCATTTTAATCGCAGGGGATATGTTTGACACGAAAAACATTACTACGACCACAAAGAATGCTGTATTATACCAGATAAACAGTCATCCGGATATTACATTTTTTTATCTGAATGGCAATCATGATAATGATAATTTTCTCTCAAATCTTGATGTCATTCCTGAGAATTTAAAGATGTTTGGGGCTAATTGGACAACCTATGCAATCGGCAAGATTGTAATTGCCGGGATTGATTTGTCAACAGAGAACACAAGCCTCGCCCATGCTTCACTGATGCTTGAATCGGATAAATTCAATATGGTTATGATGCATGGACAAGACGGAGAGTTAATTAATCTGAGGGCACTCAAGAACAAAAATATAGATTATCTTGCGTTAGGTCACATTCATGCATACAAGCACGAACAACTGGATGCACGTGCTTCATACTGTTATCCGGGATGTCTGGAGGGCAGAGGTTTTGATGAGGTTGGCGAACATGGCTTTGTTTTACTTGATGTGAATGAGGAAGATGGTACATATTCCCGCGAATTCGTACCGTTTGCCAAGAGAAAACTATATGCTATTTTGGTAGATGTAACGGATTGTCAAACTTCTTCCGAAATAATTGAGAAAGTGGCTGCAGGGCTTTGCGAAGTAAATTGCGATGAAACAGCCCTCGTGAAGATTATTTTGGCAGGAACATTGGATGTGGCATGTGAAAAAGATGTGGATTACATTTTGACCCGTTTTCAATCACAGTATTTCTTTGTCAAAATTTATGACGAGACGACCTTAAAGATTGACGCGGAAGATTATATGTTAGATGAATCTTTGAAAGGCGAGTATGTACGCATGATTATGCAGGATTCTGCATTGTCAGAAGAGGATAAGGCAATTATTATCCGCTATGGACTTCAAGTGATTGCCGGCGAGGAGGTGCAGTAATTATGAGACTGATTCGTTGCCATATTGAAAATTTTGGTAAGCTGCATGATTATGCTGTTGATTTTGAAAAGGGTACACATATTATTTGTGAAGAAAATGGCTGGGGAAAAAGTACGCTTTCAGCATTTATCCGAGCAATGTTCTATGGACTGGAAGGGGAACGCAAAAGAAGTATAGAGGAAAATGAACGAAAGCGCTATATGCCTTGGCAAGGTGGAGTTTTTGGGGGACGGCTGACATTTGAGGTGGATGGAAAAGAGTATACAGTTACCAGAACCTTCAATGAGCAGGATGAGTTTGAACTGCGTGATGCCAAAACCAATTTGATTAGCAATGATTATTCCAGCAAAATTGGACAGGAACTTTTCAAGGTTGACAGAGAGTCTTTCATGCGAACGGTATTTATCGGACAGGCGGACTGTGAGACTGCCGTTACAGATGATATTAATGCGAAGATAGGAAATCTGACCGATAATTCTAATGATTTGAATAGCTTTGAGGCAGCAAGTGCCAGGTTGAAGGATTTGTTAAATAGTCTGACACCAAACAGAAAGACCGGTAGTATTTCACAGAGAAAAAATCAAATTACAGAGTTGGGCAGAAAAGTGGTTGCTCAAAAGGGAATTCCGGAGGCTCTTCAAATGCTTCAAGCGAAACGTCAGGAAGAACTTGAAACATATCATAAAGTCAAGAGAGAGTTGGAACGTGTTCAGAAAGAACAAGTGCGAGTTTCTAAACGGCAGGCGATGCTGGCAAAAAAAGAACAGTGGAAAACTCTCAAACAAGACCAGAAAAATGCACGTGCACAGTTTATGGGAGATGTTCCGCTAATGGAATACGTTGAAAACGCGCAGACCAACTACAATGAAATGGTGAAAGCGTCTGCACGTATGGCATCACAAGAGTTAACGGAGAGTGAGAAGGATCAACTCGCTTCACTTCAGACCACTGACCAGAAAGATGCAAAGAAAATGTCGACTATGAAGATAATTGGATTATTTTTAGCAGTAATGGGTTTGATTTTTATGGTGGCAGTATCAGTGATTGTAGGAGTTGTAATATCAATTGTAGGCTTACTTGTTGTTGTGGCGGGAGTGATTGACAGTAATAAGAAGAGAGTGGCATTGAAAGAGGCAGAAGAACTTCGCCAATCCGTGCGTATATCTTTAGAAAACAAACAGAAAAAATTGTTACAAGCTTCTGGGGATTTTCAATCTCATCAAAATGAAATATTGGATTTCCTTATAAAATATGGATATACACCTGCCAATAATTTACAGCAGCAGTTATTGAAGATTCGCGATGATGTGCAAGTTTATGCAGAAGCATCTAAGAAACTAGCATTATTTGAGCAGAGTACGAATGTAGCTTGTCTGAATGTGGAAGAACTGGATGAGGAAACATACAGTTTGCCAGAGTTAAATGAAAAAATAATCGTACTTTCTGACGAGAGAGAAACGATTTATAAACGACTGGAAGCTTACCAGGCTGATATTGAGCAGTTGCAGATACAGTTAGAAGAATGGGAAGAGAATCGGATTCGCTTGGAGGAATTGAAAGAAATACAAGCCCAAGAGACGCAGAAATATCAGTATATATTGAAGGTCCAGGACTACCTTACAAAGGCGAAAGAGAGTATTACCAACAAATATGCTGCGCCGATTCTAGAGAACTTCAGTAAGTATTATCAAATGATTACTTCCACATCCGCGGATGCATTCCGTATTGATGCCAATACAAATGTCACTATTGTAGAGCAAGGGAAACAAAGAGAAACCAATACCCAAAGCTCTGGCTATAGAGACTTGATTGGCATCTGTCTCCGTGTTGCGCTGGTAGATGCAATGTATAAGGAAGAGGCACCGGTTCTCATCATGGATGATCCATTTACGAACTTGGATGACGAGAAAATGAAGCAGGCCAGAAAGTTCCTGGATTATATAGCAGAAAAATATCAAGTAATTTATTTCACTTGTAGTGAATCTAGAAGATAATGCAAAACGCCTAAAACTTTATGTAAAAGAGAAGACCCAGACAAAATCGTCTGGGTCATTTGCTTTATAGCAAAAACTATTTATGGCAATTTAATCAACTCACTGCGGTCTTTGATTTTCTTCATAATACGTTTCGCTTCGCTACCGGTAGCAGGAGTCGGTTGGTAGTTGTTTCGATTTCTTTCTGAAGAGAGCGAGCACGGAATCACGTTTGTTACATTATCGTCTTTTACGCCCCCTTTCGTAACAGTAAATGTCTGTTGGAAAATCATGGTGTCCTTGTCGCTTGGGTTGGAGTTTCCACCAAAGCAGAAGTTTCCAAGACTATATACAATGTTTTTTCCTTTGTAGGTTTCGATACCTTGTAATACATGTGGATGATGGCCACATACAAGGTCGGCACCCTCATCAATCGCCAGTCGACCTAACATGGTTTGATGTGAATTTGGAGCCGCGTCGCGTTCAATTCCCCAGTGGAAAATGACGATTACAATATCCGCACCCTCTGATTTTACTTTGGCAATATTGTCTTTTACTTGCTGTGCACGTCCGGTGTGGTCGATTAATTCATAGATTCCAACAAGTCCAACCTTTACACCTTTCACTTCAACGAGCTTTGTTACATCATAACCAAAGTGAACCACGCCGGCAGAGTCTAAGGTGTTTCGAGTATCCGTTAAACTTTGTGCACCGTAATCACGACTATGATTGTTGGCAAGGGTAACCGCTTCTACGGAACTGCTGGTGAGAATGTTTACAAACTCAGCAGGCCCTTTAAAAGCGTAGGTTTTATCTGCGCGGGTTTTTAAATCCGTAAATGTTCCCTCTAAGTTTGCAATTGTCAAATCGTCTGCCTCAAAGATGCTTTTTACATTTTTCAGGAAATATGCGGGACCATTTTTTTCATAATAAGCATTTAAACTTCTGGCATAGTTAAAGTTTTCATCCGTTCCTAAAGTACAATCACCCACTACGGAAATAGTAATGGAAACCTCTGCGCTTGGAATCGGAAGTTTTAATGGTTTCTCTGTCTGCTCCGAAAGGTCATCGTAAACTTTGTCCGTATCAATTGTGGAAGCAGACTTTTCCTCCGGACGAAGCACTGCATATATCAGTGAGCCGGCTAAAAATATTGCAATGGCTATGGTAACACTTGCAATGAAAATGGCAATCTTTTGTTTTCTTTTATAACGTCTTCTGCGAGTTCTTCTATCTGTCATAAGGTACTCCTTGTCTGAAATTTCTAACAGTATAATTATGCCTTTAGTATAGGTGTTTTCAAGGTGTTCGTCAATCATTTCGTCGGTCATTTCATCGAAAGGAATAAATTATATAATTATATTGAAGAGGCAATGATGGTGGAGTATAATTAAAAAGAAAATATGGAGTAAATATGCGAAGGAGGGATTCTGTTGAGACTGGAAGTACAGGAACTAAAAAAATCCTTTGGTGAAACGGAAGTTCTGCATGGCATTTCTTTTCATGTAGAAAGCGGAAGTGCACTGGGACTTTTGGGAAGAAACGGTGCAGGAAAGACAACAACAATCCGTATCTTAATGGATGTTTTTAAAGCGAATAGTGGTAATTTGCAGATGGATGGGAAACCATTTAGGGCAAGGGAATATCAGATAGGATATCTGCCGGAGGAAAGAGGCTTATATCCGAAAAAAACGGTGGGTGAACAATTAATTTACCTTGCCATGCTTCGAGGACTGAATGCAAAAGAGGCGAAGGAGCAGACAAAGAAATGGCTAGAGCGCATGGGAGTTTCGGAGTATGAAAACCGCAAGCTGGAAACCTTGTCGAAAGGAAATCAGCAGAAGGTACAATTGGCGCAGACCTTGCTTTGCAATCCAGATATTGTAATCTTAGACGAACCATTTTCAGGGCTTGACCCTGTAAATGCACAGATTCTGAAGGATGTTATCAAGGAACAGATTGACGCAGGGAAGATTGTTATTTTCTCTAGTCATCAGATGAGCCATGTGGAAGAATTCTGTGATGAAATTGCCATTATGAATCATGGCGATATCGTCCTATCAGGAAATCTCCGCGAAATTAAGAGAGAGTTTGGCAAGGACAGACTTGTAGTGGCAAGCCTTAGCGAAACCCCTGAAGAATTGGCAGAACTGTTGAAAACAAAATTCTCTGATTTGTTGGATGTGGAAAAGGTGCAGCAGAGTCAAGTTGTGGTTAAAGAGAAAAAAGAAGGTAATAAACCTGCGATTTTGCAGAAATTGATAGAGGAAGGCGTGGATATTGAATTCTTTGGCCTTTACGAACCATCGCTACATGACATTTTTGTAGAAAAGGCAGGTGACGAGTAATGAAACAATTTTTGACAGTATTAAAATTTGAATTAAACAACTATTTTAAGAACAAAAGCTTTGTTGTTACTACCTTTATCCTTGCCTTTGTAATTGCAGCAGTGGTCATAGTACCGACTATGATACCAGGCCTATTGGGTGATGATAAAGAGCCGGCTTCCGGAGCCGATAACGAAGTTGTGCTTGATGAAGAAATTGATATAGAAGCAGAGGATGAAGCAGAATTAGAGTTGTTAGGTCTTTGCTTGAAAGAAGAGGCTGGCTTGGATGCTGAAATGGTGAAAGCACTTTACCCTGCAGAATGGACCACATATGAAGATGACAAAGAAATGAAAGAAGCAGTGGAAATGGGTGAACTGGATGCCGGATTTATAATCGAGAGCCCGGCAGAAGTCGTTTATGTGGTAAACGACCTTTCTATGTATGATTATCTCGGCGATATGTTTGGCCAGACATTAGCAGAGTGTTACAAGCAGCAGTATCTCATGGATAAAGGTCTGACACCGGAGGAGATTGCAGAGTCAGAAAGCTTTTATGTAAATGTAACAGAGGAAGTGCTAGGAAAAGACGGAGGACAAAATTACTGGTACACCTATGTGTTGGTATTCGTTGTTTACTTCCTCATTATCTTCTATGGACAGATGATTGCTACTTCCGTTACAACCGAAAAGAGCAATCGTGCTATTGAGATTCTGGTGACAAGTGTGAATCCAACCAGCTTGATAAGCGGGAAGGTGCTTGCAGGAGCTATTGCAGGTGTACTGCAGGCCGGCATTATTCTGGGTAGTGGATTTGTGCCCTATAGTTTTGTAAAAGATGCCTGGGGCGGAATGCTGGACTTCCTGTTTGATATTCCTACAAACGTGCTCGTTATCTATGCTGTATTTGCTGTTTTAAGCTACTTATTATATGCTTTTATATTTGGTATGTTAGGTGCATTGGTTTCTAAGACAGAGGATATCAGTAAGAGCTCATCTCCGGTATTGATGATTTATATTGTATCATTTATGATTGCCATATTTGGCATGTCAAGTGACAGCAACAATATTGTAATGAAGGTTGCTTCTTACATTCCATTCACTTCCGGAAATGCCATGTTTGTTCGTGTGGCTATGGGAAGCGTGCCAATATGGGAAGTGATTGTAGCGGGAGTAATCTTGGCAGCAAGCTGTGTGATTGCCGGCATTTTGGCAGCGAAGATATTCCGATATGGAACGTTACATTACGGCAATCCGATTAAATTGAAGACGGCAATTAAGAAGGCTGCAGAACAAAAGTAACAGATATAGTGCAAAAGCGTGAATTCTTTGTGAATTTACGCTTTTTTTATAAACATATATTTGAAAATGTGTTAATATAAAGAAATGGATAATACTAGAAAAAGGAGGAACAGCATGTTACGATTACTGTTAAGTGAAGTAAAAGAATATAAAAAAGCGTCCATTGCGACGCCAATCTGCATGATTTTTGAAGTGGCGATGGAGATGTGTGTTCCGTTTTTAATGGCATCGATTATTGATGAAGGTGTGGAAAAGGGGAATATGACACATATATATCAGGTAGGAATCGTGATGTTTATTGCGGCTGCCCTTGGTCTTATTGCAGGGCTTTTAGGGGGGAGATTTGGCGCAAAGGCATCCACCGGATTTGCAAAGAACCTGCGTGAACGAATTTTCAACCACATTCAGACCTTTTCTTTTGCCAATATTGACAAATTCAGTACCGCAGGTCTGATTACGCGATTGACAACTGACATTACACACATTCAGATGGCTTATCAGATGTGTCTTCGTATGTTTACGAGAGCACCATCCAGCTTGATTGTTGCAATGGCAATGGCATTTTATATTAACAAAAGAATTGCAAGCATCTACCTGATTGCAGTGCTTCTGCTTGGTGTTGTGTTGTTTACTATTATGAAACGAGCAACCAAGTACTTCCAACAGGCGTTTCCGAAATATGACGAGATGAATGCGGCAGTACAGGAGAATGTTTCTGCTATTCGTGTGGTAAAAGCCTATGTACGTGAAAAGGAAGAAACTTCGAAGTTTCAACGTACCAGTGAAAATATTTATAAGATTTTTGTAAAGGCAGAAAAGAATATCATTTTCAATGGACCAGTCATGCAATTGACAGTATATAGCTGTATCTTGTTAATCAGCTGGCTTGGCGCGAAGATGATTGTATCTAACACCCTTACCACGGGAGAACTTATGAGTCTTCTTGCGTACTGTATGAATATTTTGATGAGCCTCATGATGCTTTCTATGGTATTTGTTATGATTACCATGAGCACTGCAAGTGTGAAGCGTATTGCAGAGGTGCTTCGGGAGACCAGTGATATTACCAATCCGGAGAGCCCGATTTATGAAGTTCCGGATGGAAGTGTAGAATTTAGAAATGTAAATTTCTCTTATAAGAAGGATTCAGAAGAACCGGTACTTAAGGACATTAATCTGAAGATAAAGTCTGGTGAAACCATTGGCGTGATGGGGGCAACAGGTAGTGCGAAGACCAGTCTAGTCAACTTAATCAGCCGTCTCTATGACGTGACCGATGGTGAGGTCTTGGTTGGTGGATACAATGTAAAAGAATATGATTTGGAAAGCCTGCGCAGTCAGGTGTCTGTTGTACTACAGAATAACGTGCTTTTTTCAGGAACGATTTTGGAAAACCTGCGATGGGGAAAAGAGGATGCGACCTTAGAGGAGTGTCAGAAGGTCTGCCGTCAGGCATGTGCCGACGAATTTATCCAAAGATTTCCGGATGGTTACGACACCTTTATTGAACAGGGTGGTACCAACGTATCCGGCGGTCAAAAGCAAAGACTTTGTATTGCCAGAGCACTCCTGAAAAAACCAAAGGTATTGATTTTAGATGACAGTACAAGTGCAGTGGATACTGCAACAGATGCGAAGATTCGCAAGGCATTTGCAGAGGAGATTCCAAATACTACTAAATTTATCATTGCACAGCGTGTGTCAAGCATCCAGAATGCAGACCGTATTATCGTCATGGAAAATGGTGAAGTTCATGGCTTCGGTACACACGAGGAGCTCTTAGAGAACAATGAGATTTACCGTGAAGTGTATGAGACACAGACACAGGGCGGCGGAGACTTTGACGAAAGGGCAGGTGAGTAAATATGGCAGGACCTATGGGAAGACAACCACGCGGGATGAAGCCACAGGTAAAAAATCCCGGGAAATTATTTATGAGACTGATGCGCTACGTGTTCCGCACATACAAGTGGCATTACATTTCGGTCATTGTATTGATATTTATCAGCGTATTGGCAAATGTACAAGGAACGTTATTTACACAGACCTTGATTGATGATTATATTGGTCCATTGCTTTTATCTGACACGCCGGATTTCGGACCTCTTGCGGCAGCGATTTTGCGAGTGGCAGGATTCTACCTAATCGGGGTAGCAGCCTCATTCTCGCAAAGTTTAATTATGACTTACGTTACACAAGGCTGTTTAAGAGATTTGCGAAATGAACTCTTTGAGCATATGGAAAAACTTCCAATTAAATATTTTGATACGAATGCTCATGGTGATATCATGTCAGTTTATACAAATGATATTGATACCCTTCGTCAGATGATTAGTCAAAGTATTCCGCAGCTCGTCAACAGTGGAGTAACCATTGTCAGCGTGTTTGTCAGCATGGTGATTTTAAGCATCCCATTAACCTTGGTCACATTAATTATGGTCGGGGTAATGCTTCTTGCAACCGGATATGCAGCAGGAAATAGTGGAAAATATTTTGTAAAGCAGCAGAAGAACCTTGGAAAAGTAAATGGCTTTATTGAGGAAATGATGAACGGTCAGAAGGTAGTACAGGTATTTTGCCGTGAGGAAGAGAATAAAAAGCGTTTTAAAGTACTGAATGATGAATTGTTTGAGAGCGCAGATAAGGCGCATGCTTTTACCAATATTTTGGGACCAATTAACGCACAATTAGGTAATGTGAGTTATGTGTTGTGTGCAATTGTCGGCGGTGCTTTAGCCCTTGGAAATGTGTGGGGATTTACCCTTGGTAAACTGGCAAGCTTCCTAACCTTTAACAAGAGCTTTAGTATGCCAATTAATCAGGTGAGTCAACAGTTCAACTCCATAGTCATGGCACTTGCGGGTGCGGAACGTGTATTTAACCTTTTAGATGAAGAAGTGGAAGTAGACGAGGGCTATGTGGTATTGGTAAATGCCAAGGAAGTGGATGGCAAGCTTGTGGAATGCAAAGAGAGAACGGGGCGCTGGGCATGGAAGCATACACATCAGGCAGATGGCAGCGTAGATTATGTGGAAGTAACCGGTGACATTGTCTTTGACGGTGTGGACTTCGGATATACCGATGAGAAGATGGTACTTCATGATATTAAGCTATATGCAACACCGGGACAGAAGATTGCATTCGTTGGTTCTACAGGTGCAGGAAAGACGACGATTACAAATCTGATTAATCGGTTCTATGATATTCAAGATGGGAAAATCCGCTATGACGGAATTAACATCAACAAGATTAAGAAGGCAGACTTACGTCGTTCGTTAGGCATTGTATTGCAGGATACACATTTATTTACCGGAACGGTAAAGGACAACATTCGTTTTGGGAAATTGGATGCAACAGATGAGGAGATTGTTGCAGCAGCAAAATTGGCAAATGCGCATGGCTTTATCAGACGTCTTCCAAATGGATATGATACCATGCTTGTGGGAGATGGAGCTAACCTTAGTCAAGGACAGAGACAGTTACTTGCCATAGCCCGTGCTGCAATTGCCGACCCACCGGTATTAATTCTGGATGAGGCGACAAGCTCTATTGATACCAGAACGGAGCGTATTGTACAAGATGGTATGGATAAATTGATGGCAGGCAGAACAACCTTTGTGATTGCCCACCGCTTATCAACTGTTCGTAACTCGGACTGTATTATGGTATTAGAACAGGGAAGAATCATTGAGCGTGGAACACATGATCAATTGATTGAGGAACGAGGAAAGTATTATCAATTATATACAGGAAATGCGATTCAGGCATAATATGTGTCATGGGATATGGGGGCGATAAAGTGATAAGTGTCTTATGTCATGGACATGGATAAGTGACTTTCTATAAAACGCTTTAAACAATGCATAAATACCCACGATTTCGCGAAATTGTGGGTATTTTATATGGATTGCTACTGTTTTATAGAAATTATCTTAAAAAGGTCTTGTTTTTGAGGTGAATTTGAGCATTTATGGGTATTTTAGGTTGAAAAGCGGTGTCTAATACCCAGAGGCTCTACATAGGAGAGGGCAAATCGCTCTGCAGAAGCTACAGACCACCCCACTATTTATTATTGTCGTCTTGCATTGCATTAAAACAAGATGTCAGGTGTATACTATTAGAAGCAGCGATAATTACTTCACGAAACAATGCTTTTTCATCGCTCTTGGTACGACCAATATCCTCAATTCTATCTTTGAGTCCAAAGACATGGAATAGGACATTTTCCAATTCTTCGCATAGATAATCGTAAGCAATCTCCTTAGGATAGGATTTTTCCTGCATTTCACGCAGGGCTACGATATGCTCAAGTGACAGCACGTTTTTGGCAATGGCGATGTAAAACAGATAAGCGATTTGCTCTGCGTAATAGAGCTTCTTTATTGGCGGTGCAATAATTCCTTTCTTTACATAATTGCTTACCATGGAAGAAGTAATAGTCATGCAGCCAAGGGGTGCCAGCACATGGTTAACGTATTGAGTTGTCTGCTCTAGATAGAGCCCTTCATTTGGAAGTTCCTCATACCTAGGCATATGAAATACTTTTATGGCCTCAGCCATTTGTTGCTTAATCGACTCTTTCATGTCCTTTATTTTACTTTTTTTCCTTTTTTTAGTCAACCCCCTTGACGCATGTATGGGAAAGTGTTACTATAATTGTGGTCATCGGTTTTTGAAAAACCGATGAAATGGTTTTAAATGTGATTAATTGGAGGATGAGAAAATATATGAAAATTAGAATTGTAGCTGATTCCAGCGCTGATTTAGTTACATTGGAAGATAGAAGTGTAGTTTCGGTTCCGTTGAAAATCAGAACTGACCACAAGGAATATGTGGATGATGACGATTTAGATATCAAGCAAATGACAGAAGACTTGGCATCCTACCGTGGGAAATCGGGAAGTGCCTGCCCGGGAGTTGGTGATTGGCTGGATGCGTTTGGAGATGCGGACAGAGTATTTTGTATCACGATTACAAGTAATTTATCTGGAAGTTACAACTCGGCAATGGTGGCCAAAGAGATGTACGAGTCAGAGCATCCAGATAAAAAGGTCTGCGTCATTGATTCTTTGTCGACTGGTCCGGAAATGAGATTAATTGCGGAAAAAATCCAGGAACTTCTCGCAGATGGGAAAGATTATGAAGAAATCTGTGAAGTCATTGCAGAATACCAAAAGTCTACATATTTGGTATTTATGTTAAAATCTTTAACAAATCTTGCCAATAATGGGCGAGTAAGTCCTGCTGTGGCAAAGATTGCAGGGGTGCTTGGTATTCATGTGGTTGGTATTGCCAGCGAGGTTGGCACCTTAGAACAAAAGGCCAAGTGTCGTGGGGAAAAGAAAGGCATTCTTGCTGTGTGGAAGCAGATGAAGGAGTTGGGATATAAAGGTGGAAAAGTGATCATTCATCATTGCTTTAATTTGGAAGCAGCAAAGCAGTTAAAAGAGATGATAACAAGTGAATTTGCAAATGCAGATGTAGTCATTGGTGTGACTAAGGGTCTGTGCAGCTTCTATGCAGAGCAAGGTGGCATGCTTGTCGGAATTGAATGTTAATAGTTTAGAAAAGGATATCGTAAAGATGTCCTTTTTTTCTTGCAACTGGGACTTAAGTATCGTATTCTATTAATAATGAAAATGGAGAGATTCTTATGAATAGTACAAAAACAGGTTGTACGCTTTGCCCACGGGAATGTAATGCAGACCGTACAAATGGAGAAGTAGGAATATGTGGTGTGAATGGTACAGATATTATGGGAGCCAGAGCTGCGCTTCATATGTGGGAGGAACCGTGTATTTCGGGAGAAACGGGTTCTGGAACTGTATTTTTTAGTGGTTGCCCATTAAGATGTGTGTATTGCCAGAATTATGATATTGCACATGTGAAACGTGGGACAGGGATTACAGTGGAACATCTAGCAGAAATTTTCCTAGGGCTGCAAGAAAAAGGCGCTGCTAATATCAATCTGGTAACACCGACTCACTATACAATAGAGCTTATTTGCGCGATTACAATTGCCAAAGGAAAAGGTCTAAGACTTCCTATTGTATATAATTGCAGTGGTTATGAAAAAGTGGACACTTTAAAGATGTTAGAAGGTATTGTGGATATCTATCTGACTGATTTTAAATATATGGATTCGGAAATGGCAAAAAGGTATTCAAAGGCGCCAAATTATCCGATAATTGCGAAGGCTGCGTTAGCAGAAATGGTGAGGCAGCAAGGAACTCCGGAGTTTGACGAGCAGGGTATGATGAAAAAAGGTGTGATTGTCAGACACTTACTGCTTCCGGGGTATTTGAAAAATGCCAAAGACGTAGTAAAATATGTTTATGAAACTTATGGCGACAAGGTTTTTCTTAGTCTTATGAATCAGTATACGCCACTTTCACATGTGGAGAGATATCCGGAGATTAATCGACGGGTGACGGAGGAAGAATATGAAGAACTTATCGATTATGCGATTGAACTTGGCGTGGAGAATGGATTTATCCAAGAGGGAGAGACGGCAGAGGAAAGCTTTATTCCTGCATTTAATAACGAAGGGTGGAATTGATTATGGATTATATAATACCACATTATTTCGACAGATTTCGATGCGTGGCGGCAGAGTGTGAAGATACATGCTGTGCAGGTTGGGCGATTATGATTGATGAAGAATCGTTGGAAAAATACAAAAATATGGAAGGTGCATTTGGAAATCGTCTTCGCAATTCAATCAACTGGGAAAACGGTTCGTTTTGTCAGTATGAAAAAAGATGTGCATTCTTAAATGAGGATAATCTCTGCGACTTACACATGGAGGCAGGCGAACACATGCTGTGCAATACGTGCAGGGATTACCCAAGGCACATGGAAGAATATGAAGGATTGCGAGAGGGCTCTTTGTCCTTGTCTTGTATTGAGGCGGCCAAGATTATTTTGGGATGTAAGGAACCGGTTCAGTTTCTCCGCTTTGAAGACGAGGTAGAAGATGAAGAGTACGAAGATTTCGATTTTCTTCTTTTTACAAAGCTAATGGATGCCAGAGAAAAGATGATAGCGCTATTACAAAAGCGTGACATTGATATTATGGTGCGAATAGGACTTTGTCTGGAACTAGCACAAAAGATGCAGGACGCATTGGATTCAGATGAATTGTTCAAGGTGGATGAGATGCTGGAACAATTCGGAAATATGGATGAGATTGTGGCATTTCAGAGAAGGGAAGACGAACATAAGATTGGGGAAATTGAGTACTGCCAAACAGCGCGAAAGATGTTCCGCATTTTTGGACAGTTGGAAGTTTTAAAAGAGGACTGGCCAGAATATGTGAAAAAGGCAGAGAAACAATTGTTTGGAGAAGGGCAATCCGGATTTGAAAGAAATCGAAGCACATTCCACAAAATGTATGGATTACAAAGTGCACATAATGAGAAATGGTCGATTTGGCTGGAACAGCTGATGGTATACTTTGTATTTACTTACTTTTGCGGTGCGGTTTATGATGATAATATAATAGGAAAGATGCAGACTGCTGTTGTAACTACGTTTTTGATTCAAGAACTTACCGTTGCAAAATGGGCAGAAAAGGGCGAACAAATGACGTTTGAAATGTTTGTTGATATTGCTCATAGGGTGTCCAGAGAGATTGAACATTCCGATGTGAATTTGATACGTCTTGAAAAAATATGCAAAAAAACATCAATTTTCCAATCACAGCAACTGCTTCGTGTGGTATTGTATTAAGGGAGAGGAGAATAAAGAAATGAAACATATTATTGAAAGTTCGCTGGATTTAATCGGGAATACGCCCCTTTTAAATGCCAGTCGATATGCTGCAAATGCAGAAATAAAAGATGCTATGATTTTAGCAAAACTTGAATATTTAAATCCGACGGGTTCTGTGAAGGATCGTGCAGCACTTATGATGATACTGGATGCAGAGGAAAAAGGGCGTTTAAAACCGGGGGCAACCATTATTGAACCGACAAGCGGTAACACAGGAATCGGACTTGCATCCGTAGCTGCTATAAAAGGATATCAGGCAATTTTGACCTTGCCGGAAACCATGAGTGTAGAACGTAGAAATCTATTAAAGGGTTATGGCGCACAACTCGTGTTAACGGAAGGAAGCAAGGGAATGAAGGGTGCCATCGAGAAGGCAGAGGAACTGCAAAAAACCATTCCAAATGCTGTAATTTTAGGGCAATTTGTAAATGAGGCAAACCCGAAAGCACACGAGAAAACAACTGGTCCGGAAATTTGGGAACAGACAGAAGGAAAGGTTGATATTTTCATCTCTGCAGTAGGAACGGGTGGAACCTTAAGCGGAACTGCAAAGTATTTAAAAGAAAAGAAGGAAAATGTACAAGTGATTGCGGTTGAACCGGCAGGAAGTCCGGTCCTTACTGAGGGAAAAGCAGGAGCGCACAAGATACAGGGAATAGGGGCAGGATTTGTTCCGGACACCTTAGATACAACCATTTATGATGAAGTTGTAACAATTACGGATGAAGACGCATATAAGGAAGCAAAGAGATTTGGAATCTGCGAAGGAATTTTGGTTGGAATATCTTCTGGTGCAGCATTAAAGGCTGCAAGTGTGATTGCAAAGAGACCTGAGAATGCAGGAAAGAAGATTGTAGTCATTCTTCCGGATTCGGGGGACAGATATTTGTCCACAGAACTGTTTGCAGATTAGCGTAAATAATTGGAGGCATGGATTATGAAAGACAAGACAAAAGATACTATATTAGATGTGGCGAAGCAGTTGACTTCAAATTATGAGAAACAAGAGGTGGCAAGCTCTGCTATGAAGACAAAACTTCCGGATGTGGAGGTTGTATACAGCATGATTGATGATTTGCGTAAACTTACATTTCCGGGACACTTCGGAACAGAGAAGTTTTTGTCAAAGGAAGCATTTGCAGAAGGCGTATTACTTTCTTTGTATGAGAAAATGAAATCTCAGATGAAGGTCATTTTATCCGATAAGCAGAAAGCAGAGGAGCTTACTGCACGTTTCATGGAAGCTATTCCGAGAGTACAGGACCTCTTAGTAAAGGATGTAGAAGCGCAGCTTGCAGGTGATCCGGCAGCAAGTAGCACAAGCGAGGTAATACTGGCTTATCCAGGAATGTATTCTATATTTGTGTATCGCTATGCCCATGTTTTGTATGAATTAGAGGTGCCTTTATTACCACGTATTATGAGCGAGTACGCACATGGGAAAACCGGAATTGATATCAACCCAGGTGCTACCATTGGGGAATATTTCTTTATCGACCATGGTACCGGTGTTGTTATTGGTGAGACAGCCATTATCGGAAAAGGTGTGAAGATTTATCAAGGTGTCACAATTGGTGCACTTTCTACGAGAAAGGGTCAGGCATTATCCGGTGTGAAACGTCACCCAACCATAGAAGATAATGTAATTATTTATGCAAATGCAACCATTTTAGGTGGTAACACAGTTGTAGGTGAAGGTGCAACTGTCGCAGGTAATACCTTTGTGACGGAGTCTGTTCCGGCAGGGGCGAAGGTAAGTGCCATGCATCCGGAATTGAACGTGAGAACATGTGAGAATTGTACGAGAAAATAATGAGGACGAAAGAACGATGAAATGGAATAAATTCAGACTTACGACGACAACAGAAAGTGAAGATTTGGTCAGCAGTATGCTGATGGACCTTGGAATTCAAGGGATTGAGATAGAAGATAAGATTCCTCTGACGCAGTCAGACAAGGAGCAAATGTTTGTGGATATTCTGCCGGAGTTTGCGACGGACGACGGAGTAGCCTATATTAGCTTTTATTTGGAGGAAGAGGAAGATAAAGAAGCCATTCTTGCAAATGTAAGACGAGAGCTGGAGGATATGCGCTCTTATGCAAATGTTGGGGCTTGTACCATTGAGGAATCTCAGACGGAGGACGTAGACTGGGTAAATAACTGGAAACAATATTTTCATCAGTTCTACGTGGATGATATATTGATTATTCCGTCATGGGAAGAAGTGAAGCCGGAGGATGAGGATAAGATGATTATCCACATTGACCCGGGCACAGCATTTGGAACCGGTATGCATGAGACAACACAGCTTTGTATTCGTCAGATTCGCAAGTTTGTAAAAGAGGATACCACAATCCTGGATGTGGGATGCGGAAGCGGTATCCTTGGAATGCTTGCCTTGAAGTTCGGTGCAAAGTATTCAGTGGGAACAGATTTGGACCCATGTGCAATTGATGCCACCTATGAAAATATGGAAGTAAACGGCATCACAAGAGACCAGTACGAGGTTATGATTGGTAATATCATCAGTGACAAAGAAGTCCAAGATAAAGTGGGCTATGAGAAATACGATATTGTTGTGGCAAATATATTGGCAGATGTTTTGGTTCCGCTAACACCGGTGATTGTGAATCAATTAAAATTAGGTGGAATCTATATAACCAGCGGAATTATCGATGATAAGGAAGAAACGGTTGTAAACTGTGTGAAAGAAGCTGGATTAGAAGTGCTGGAGGTAACCTATCAGGGTGAATGGGTTTCCGTTACAGCCAGAAAGAATTAGGAGAAAGCGATGCATCATTTTTTTGTAACACCGGAGCAGGTGAAGGAAAACATGATTTATATAGAAGGTTCTGATGTGAACCATATAAAAAATGTACTCCGTATGAAAGTTGGAGAAGAACTGCATATCAGCGATGGAAATAATAAAAAATACTTATGTGAGATTGCTGGCATTTCCACAGAGGAGATTCAAGTTTCCATCAAGGAGGAAATGTGCTCAGATACGGAATTGCCGTCAAAAATCTATCTGTTTCAAGGGCTCCCGAAAAGCGACAAGATGGAGCTGATTGTACAAAAAGCAGTAGAATTAGGCGCGTATGAGATTATTCCGGTTGCCACCAAGCGAGCTGTGGTAAAGCTGGATGATAAGAAGGCGGCAAAGAAGGTGGAGCGCTGGAATAGCATTTCCGAAGGGGGAGCAAAGCAGTCCGGAAGAAATGTGATTCCAAAGGTGCAGAATGTGATGTCTTATAAGGAAGCCATGCAGTACGCTAAGGAGCTGGATGTGGTTTTAATCCCATATGAGCTTGCAGAAGGAATGGAGGAAACAAGGCAGATTATCGAAGCCATTCGGCCGGGACAGTCTGTTGGAATCTTCATTGGACCGGAGGGCGGCTTTGAGACAGAAGAGGTGGAATACGCCATTTCACAAGGTGCAAAAGCCATTACTCTTGGAAAACGTATTTTGCGGACAGAGACAGCAGGACTTACCACACTGTCGATTTTGATGTATCATTTAGAATGCGAATCTCATAAATTATAAGTAAGAAGAAAAATAGGAGAGTAGTATGGAAGTATATTTGGATAATTCGGCGACAACAAAATGCTACGAGTGTGTTCGGGATTTGGTCGGTAAGCTTATGTGCGATGATTATGGAAATCCGTCGTCTATGCATAAAAAAGGCGTAGATGCTGAGAAATATGTGCGCGAGTCCAAAGAAGCCTTGGCAAAACTTTTGAAGGTTCAGGAAAAAGAATTGGTGTTTACTTCCGGTGGTACGGAAAGTGACAATCTTGCATTGATTGGCTGCGCGAGGGCGAATAGACGTGCCGGCAATCATTTGATTACTTCTTCCATTGAGCATCCGGCTATTTTAAATACCATGCGTTATCTGGAACAGGAGGAAGGCTTTCGTGTAACCTATCTTCCGGTTGATAGAGATGGACGGATTAAATTGCAAGCATTAAAAGAAGCCTTGTGCAGAGATACCATCTTAGTATCCATTATGTATGTGAACAACGAGGTGGGTTCTGTTCAACCAATTGAAGAAGCTGTTCAGATTGTAAAGAACTATAACAGAAATATTTTATTCCACGTGGACGCCGTGCAAGGCTTTGGTAAATATCGTATTTTCCCAAAACGTATTGGTGTGGATTTGATGTCAATCAGTGGTCATAAGATTCACGGGCCAAAGGGAACCGGTGTATTATATGTCAATGAAAAGGTAAAGATTAAACCAATTGTTTTCGGTGGAGAACAGCAGAAAAATATGCGCTCAGGTACTGAAAACGTACCGGGAATTGCAGGTCTCGGCCTTGCAGCAAAAGAAATTTATAAAGATTTTGATGCCAAGATTGAAAAAATGCGAGACTTGAAAAATTATTTTATCGAAGGTATTAACCAGATTCCACACATTGCCATTCATGGACGAATTGATGAATCAAGCGCACCGCACATTGTTAGCGTTGGTTTTGCAGGGATTCGAAGTGAGGTGCTGCTTCACACATTGGAAGATAAGGGAATCTATGTATCCAGTGGTTCCGCATGCGCATCCAATCATCCGGCAATTAGCGGCGTGTTAAGAGGAATTGGCGCAGGACAGCAGTATCTGGATGCCACAATTCGCTTTAGTTTTTCTGAATTTACAACGAAAGAAGAAATTGACTATACACTGAAAACGTTATATAATTGTGTACCGATGCTGAGAAAATACACAAGACATTAGGAGGAATTTTTACCAATGATGTTTCAGGCTTTTTTGATAAAATATGGTGAAATCGGATTGAAAGGGAAGAATCGTTATATGTTCGAGGATGCCCTCATGAATCAGATTCGATTTGCTTTAAAAGACGTAGAAGGAACCTTCCATGTGCACAAGTCACAGGCAAGAATCTTCGTAGAGTGCGATGGATATTATGATTATGACGAGACAGTAGATGCACTCAAAAGAGTGTTTGGTATTGTTGGAATCTGTCCGGTTATCTATGCAGAAGACACCGGATTTGAAGATTTGAAACAAGTGGTTGTTGATTATATGGATAAAATGTATCCGGATAAAAATACCACATTTAAGGTAGAGGCCAGAAGAGGAAAGAAAAGCTATCCAAAGACCTCAATGGAAATCAATTGTGATTTGGGAGAAGCGATTTTAGAGGCCTTTCCTGAGATTCGTGTAGATGTGCATAAGCCAGCAATTATGTTGAATATTGAAGTGCGAGATTTGATTTACATCTATTCGGAAATTATTCCGGGACCAGGCGGAATGCCGGTGGGAACCAATGGCAAGGCTATGCTTCTTTTATCAGGTGGAATTGACAGTCCGGTAGCAGGATATATGATTGCAAAGCGTGGGGTACAATTAGAGGCGACATATTTCCATGCACCACCGTATACAAGTGAACGTGCGAAACAAAAGGTTGTTGATTTGGCAAGATTGGTATCCAAGTATTCCGGACCAATCAAACTGAATGTGGTGAACTTTACAGATATTCAATTATATATATATGAGAAATGTCCACATGAAGAACTGACCATTATCATGAGACGTTATATGATGAAAATCGCAGAGCACTTTGCAAAGGAGAGCGGATGCTTAGGTTTGATTACGGGAGAAAGCATTGGACAAGTGGCGAGTCAGACCATGCAGAGCCTGGCGGCAACAAACGATGTGTGTACACTTCCGGTGTACCGTCCATTGATTGGATTTGATAAGCAGGAGATTATCGAGATTTCTGAAAAAATCAATACCTTTGAGACATCTATCTTGCCATTCGAAGATTGTTGTACCATCTTTGTTGCAAAACATCCTGTAACAAAGCCGAATATTGGAATTATCAGACGTTCGGAGGAAAATCTTGCAGAAAAGATTGATGAATTGATGGCAGAAGCGATTAATACAGTGGAGAGTATAATTGTGAAGTAAGGGAGTTGGGGTCTGAGCATCAAAAAAAGTTGCATAGACCCCAAAGTTCGTTAATAAATAAAAAAAGATGTGAAACACATCTTTTTATACCATGTGATTTGCACATGCTACGCTCCGCACGGATGCGCACTTCACTTCGTTACGGCGCAGGTATAATATTACATATTATACCATGTATGGAGCAAGTTCAGTTACAATACTTTCCGCATTTGCATCATCTGCATGAATGTGGAGGGTGATTGGTTTAGATAAATCCAAACTGAAAATACCCATAATCGATTTTGCATCGATTACGTATCTTCCGGATACCAAATCGAAATCATAATCGAATCTATTGATTAGGTTTACAAATGTTTTCACTTTATCGATTGAATTTAAAGAAATTTCAACTGCTTTCATAAATAACCTCCTTGATTGTTTGTTATCTATAGATATCTTATGCTGAATGGAAATAAAAGTCAAGGTGAAAATCATATCAAAAACATCGGAGAGGATAAAAAGATGAAGAAAGTCGCATTACACAACTTAGGGTGTAAGGTAAATGCATACGAAACAGAAGCAATGCAGGAAATGCTAGAGAATAATGGGTACGAGATTGTACCTTTTAAAGAGGGTGCTGATATTTATATTATCAATACATGTACCGTTACCAATATGGCTGACCGCAAATCTCGTCAGATGCTTCACCGTGCGAAGAAAATGAATCCGAATGCACTGGTAGTTGCAACAGGGTGCTATGTGCAGGCAAAAGAAAATTCCGGTGAGGTGGATGAATGTATTGATGTAATTATTGGCAATAATAAGAAGAAAGACTTGATTGAAATCTTAGAGCAGCATATTCAGAAAGCTGTGATAGATATCAATCACACCAAAGAGTACGAAAAGATGCACCTTAGTAAGACCGCAGAACATACGAGAGCCTATATTAAAGTACAAGATGGTTGTAATCAGTTTTGTACCTACTGCATTATTCCATTTGCAAGGGGACGCGTGCGAAGTCGTGCAAAAGAAGATGTCATTCAAGAGGTGACGGATTTAGCGAATAACGGATACAAAGAGGTTGTGCTTACCGGAATTCATTTGAGCTCTTATGGCGTGGATTTGGAAGGTGAAGATTTGTTGTCCCTGATTCTTGCAGTGCATGAGGTGGAAGGAATTGAGCGTATTCGCTTAGGTTCCTTAGAACCGAGAATTATTACGGAGAAATTTACCAAAACCATAGCCGGTTTAACAAAAATGTGTCCGCATTTCCATTTGTCCCTGCAAAGTGGTTGTGATGAAACGCTTCGTAGAATGAACCGCAGATATACTTCAAAAGAATATTATGAAAAATGTCAGCTTCTCCGTAAGTATTTTGATAATCCGGCTCTTACAACGGATATTATTGTAGGATTTCCGGGTGAGACGGAGGAAGAGTTTGAAAAGTCCAAAGCGTTTGTAGATAAAGTGGATTTTTATGAGACACATGTTTTCAAATATTCAAAGAGGCAAGGAACGAAAGCAGCAGTTATGGAAAATCAGGTTCCGGAACAAATTAAGACACAAAGAAGTAACATTTTGTTAGAGCTTGATGCCCAAAAAAGAGAAAAGTACGAATTAAATTTTGTTGGAAAAGAAGTCGAGGTGCTTATGGAAGAAAGCGTCCAAATAAATGGAAAAACATTTCAGGTTGGACACACAAAAGAATATGTGAAAATTGCACTACAAACGGAAGAAAACCTGCAAAATCAAGTGACAAATGTGGAAATTGTCAGTCGGTCACAAATTATTCGTTGAATTTGATAAACAATTATATTAGAATAAAAAGAGGAATATAAGCAAAGGACGTGACAAGATGAATAGAATCAGTAATACACAATTTTTTCAGGTAGAGAATGGTCCGCAGATTCAAGCAAAAGACCTTCTAGAAATTGTTTATCAGGCTCTGCGTGAAAAGGGATATAATCCGGTTAGTCAGATGGTTGGATATATTATGTCCGGGGACCCAACCTATATTACAAGCCACAACGGTGCAAGAAGCCTCATTATGAAAATGGAACGTGATGAATTAGTAGAAGAAATGTTAAAGACTTATATTAATCATCATAATTGGGAATAATTGTATGAGGATTATGGGTTTAGACTATGGTTCAAAGACTGTGGGAGTGGCTATTAGTGATCCCTTAGGGATTACAGCGCAGGGGATTGAAACCATTGAGAGAAAAGAGGAAAATAAGCTTCGTCAAACGCTTGCTAGAATTGAGGCGTTAGTAAAAGAGTACGAAGTAGAGAAGATTGTGTTAGGATTTCCAAAGAATATGAATAACACAATCGGTGAGCGCGCGGAAAAATCTTTGGAATTAAAAGAAAAGTTAGAACGGCGTATCGGAATACCTGTTATCATGTGGGACGAAAGGCTTACGACTGTAGAGGCTGAGAGAACCTTGATTGAGAGTAAGGTAAGAAGAGAGAACCGCAAGAAATATGTGGACAAGATTGCGGCGGTTTTCATTTTACAAGGCTATTTGGATTCGCTCGGATTTGGACAAGAGTAAGAACATAAGGGGAAAATATGGAGAAGATTAAATTTACATTCGAAGATACAAAAGAGGTCGTTGAGTTTTTTGTATTGGAACAGACAAGAGTAAACGGAAGCAACTATATCTTGGTTACAGATTCAGAAGAAGATGAGGCGGAATGTCTGATTTTAAAGGATACGAGTGCGGCGGAAGATACAGAAAGCCTGTATGAAATCGTAGAAGATGACGTCGAACTATCAGCTATCTTAAAAGTATTCGAAGAATTGTTGGAAGATGTAGATATTGAGATGTAGTGAGTTACGAAAGCTAGAATAGTAAGACATGGAGGTGTAATGTGAAGAAAGTAAATGATTCAAAATTAAAAATTATTCCAATCGGAGGATTGGAGCAAATCGGAATGAATATTACTGCTTTTGAATATGAAGATACCATCGTTGTTGTGGATTGCGGTTTGGCATTTCCAGAGGATGACATGCTTGGTATTGACTTGGTTATTCCGGATGTCACATATTTGAAAGATAATATAGAAAAAGTAAAAGGGTTTGTGATTACCCACGGCCACGAAGACCATATCGGTGCTTTGGCGTATGTCTTAAAAGATATCAATGTACCGGTATATGCAACAAAGCTTACCATTGGTGTAATTGAAAATAAACTGCGCGAGCATGATATGCTGCGAAGCACAAGAAGAAAAGTTGTAACCTATGGACAGTCCATTAATTTGGGACAACTTCGCATAGAATTTATTAAAACAAACCACAGTATTCAGGATGCGGCAGCGTTGGCAATCTACTCGCCGGTAGGAATCGTTGTTCATACGGGAGATTTTAAGGTGGATTATACGCCTGTATTTGGGGATGCAATTGATTTGCAGAGATTTGCAGAGATTGGGAAAAAGGGTGTCCTTGCATTGATGTCTGATAGTACGAATGCAGAAAAAGCGGGATTTACTCAGTCAGAACGTACCGTAGGTGTTACCTTTGACCATCTGTTTGCAGAACATTGCAACAGTCGCATTATTATTGCAACATTTGCTTCGAATGTAGACCGTGTGCAACAGATTATTCGTTCTGCTTGCAAGTATGATAAGAAGGTTGTAGTGGAAGGTCGTAGTATGGTCAACATTATTACGACTGCTATGGAGTTGGGATATCTTGATATTCCAAAGAATACATTGATTGATATTGATGAACTGAAAAATTATCCGGATGAAAAGACGGTTCTTATCACAACAGGAAGCCAAGGAGAGTCTATGGCTGCATTATCCAGAATGGCAGCCGATATCCACAAAAAGGTTTCCATTAAGCCGGGAGATACAGTTATCTTCAGTTCTTCACCAATTCCGGGAAATGAAAAAGCAGTTTCACGTGTGGTAAATGAGCTTTCTCAAAAGGGTGCAAATGTAAT
>JAZSDK010000002.1:0-5123 GCA_045531155.1 Faecalimonas sp.
AGAGCGAAATACACCCCTCGCACAAATCTTCGATTTGTACTCTGGATATTTCGCCCTTGCAGGGAGCAAATTTACGCAAGCGTAAATTCCAAATGCTGTCGCATTTGAGATAATGCCGGATACGGCATAGTGTTCGTAACCGGATAGCCTAAGCTATCCACTCACTTATATAATCCTTCCACCTCTTTCCCTAAGTAACATTTACGAGAGGAGGAAGCACTATCGAAAGAAATTCATTTATTCAGATGAGCAAGCTCCACAATGTCCGTGGCAGGATTACCTATATATCCAGTCATGCCAAACAGGAAAATCTATATGCGGTCTATGAAACAACAGACCGTCACTACTGGACGGAGCTTGCCCAATTTAATCAGCAGGAATTTCTAAAAAGCGGTACAGAAGGGAAATGTATCGAGGCAAGGGAACTGATTATAGCATTACCTGAATCCTTCCCTGACCTATACGATCCCGACCGGCTGTTACAGTTATTTACCAACCGCTTTAAGGAAAAATATGGTGTAGAGTGTGTATCAGCCCTGCACCACAATAAACGCAAGACCAACTATCATATCCATCTCATCTTTTCCGAAAGGGAACTGTTAACGGAACCCATAGAAAAGGTTGCAACACGCAATATGTTCTACAACGAACAGAAAAAGCATGTACGCACCAAGAAAGAGATACTGGATGATAACGGAAATGTCCGTAAGGGCTGTAAAGTAATCAAAAAAGGCGAAGTCTATGAGAGAACCTTATTTTCTGCCAAGAACAAACTGTTCAAGCAGGAGCATTATCTGAACGAGGCAAAACGCTTCTATACCGACCTTATCAATCTTCTGATAGAGGACGATAAAGATAAGCTCCATGTCTTTGATAAAAACGGATTGTACCTTGCCACCAAGAAAATCGGTAAGAATAATCCCAAAGCGGAACAGATAAAGGAAGATAATGAGGTGCGTATGCAATGGAATCACGAAGTAGACCGAGCCTTAGTCAGCCAAGTGCCGGAGGATGAGATACGGCAGATAAAGCAGAAATGGATTACGGAGCGTATCCGGTTATCCATTGATGTATTCGGCAAGTGTCCTGAGAAACTGGCAGGCATTATCACAACAGCCACAGCAAAACTTGCACTTCTGATTTCCAAGATACTGACCGCCGCAAGGGAGCTGAAAAACAAGCTGTTCCATGAAGATCTTGAAAAAGAATATGGAAGCAAGGCTAATATAAAAGCTGTAGACACCGCAGATATAGTTACAGCTCCGGCTAAGGAAGCAATAACAGAACCCGAACCACCGGAAAATACTATTACTGCAACTGTTCCTAAAGCAGAGGTTATAGAACAGCCCAAGTCACAGATACCTCCAAAACCGGTTATGCCACCGGAAGCTGCCGCTTTCCCAAGACTTCAAAAGGTCAAGGTTACTCTTGATAAACACAATAACCTTATCTTTGAAGCAGAGCGTGAACGGACAAAACTGGAGATTGAATTAAGCGATTTAAAGGGACTTGCAAGACTTACCAAGAAAAAGGAGCTTGAAAGCAAGATTGCCACCAAAACCGAAGAAATCCGAACCCTCAAAGCCGGATTATCAGGTATCGTCAGACAACATGGATATGCAACGGTGCAGGATTTCTACACCACATTTTATACCGCACAGCGTGCCACAGACGCATATCAGAAGGAATGTGCTAAGTGGGAAGAAGCCTACGGCGAGAAAGCCACTCCAAAAACAAAAACCTTCCATGAGCGGTTACAACGGTATCAGCAAGAAGCTGAACGCCAGAACTCTGAACGAACTTATAGAACCAAAGATAAGGGAGCGAGATAATCTCTCCCCATCAAAAAGAAATAGCCCTCAAAATCCATATAGTGGACTGAGGGCTATTTGAAATGCATAGATTCATAAAGTTCGTTCTATCAATCCTGCATTACCATTTCTATCAATCGAACCGCATTTACAACACCATTCTCTGACTTAATCTTTTGCGAAATCATTTCTGCATTTTTCTTTTTTTCATCATAAGTCTCATTCATTTCTTTAATATAAGCTATAATGGTCTCTTCGCTTAAATCTTTCGACTTTAACGGCTTAGTTGCAACATTAATGTCGCTTAATTGCATAGCAAATCCAAGTTGATCTAAAACATGAGGAATCGGTATTGATGGAATTCCATAAACCATCGTTGCTGCTGATGTTCCAAATCCACAATGATGTATAACAAATTTTCCATGATGGAATAACCAACTATGCGGAACACTTCCACAAGCAATCATCGTTTCAGGCAATTCGTAATCCTGCATAGTCTTCTGAAAACCTTGGATGATTGCTCTACAACCGGTTCTTTTAAAAGCGTTTACAAACATATCCAGTTTTTCTTTTTCGGATTCATCCTCAAAAGACATTGCTCCAAGGGCAAGAATTACCGGCTTATCACCCTCTGCCAAAAATTTTGCCAAACTTTCATCCGGAACATATTCCAGCTCTTCATCATACCAATAGCCTGTAAGTATATTTTTTTCCTCCCAATATGGATTTCTTTCTAAAACGTACTTACTGATTGGAATCAGATTCAGTTTCTCTGACATAATTTCATCGGCAGATTTTACCGATTTTAGCTTATAAACTTTTCTGATTTTATTGTAGGGCTTTGCCACTTGTCTGGCAATCATACCACCTATCAGCTTATCCTTAAATGTTTGAGGTTTTAATTTTTCCCCAATCATTTCCTTCTGAAGCGTTACATTCACAGTAGGGATTCCCAAAACTTCCGCTTCTGTTGCTCCCATTTGACTATGACTTACAATAATTAGATCCTTTCCCTTACAAACTTCAAATATCTCATATGTAGATTCTTGAATGATACGAAATACAAAGTTCATTGTTTTTAGCATACTCAGTGCAGGATTGGATACTTTCCCTCTGATTATTGCCGCTTCTTTCTCTATATCGATATCTGGACCAATAGGCTCAAAACATATCCCAGCTTCTTCAATCAATTTTTTCCAACAAGGATGTGAACCTAAAGTAACATCATAACCGTTTTTCATTAATTCTTTTGATAAGAAAATATATGGTTGCACATCTCCACGTGTCCCCATTGTAAACATTGCGATTTTTTTCATTATGCACCTCTTTCTACAACAATTTGCTTATCTCCAAAATATTGCAACAATATTAAGACTAATGCACTTCCGGCAAGTATTCCATCTATAATACCGGCAGGTAGCAAAAACATCATTAATGCTATGGTAATTACACAATTAATTATAGATAAGACTAGTCCCCACATTCTATTTTTCAAAAGTCCAATTGCACCAATCAACCTCAACACACCATACATCGCTCCCATAATCATCATCATATGTAAATTATCTTGAAAATACTGTAGCTTAAATGAAAAGTATTGCCCTACATCATATTTGTCCGTTCCTATAAGCAAAGCTGGTATCATTGCAAAAATGCCACCAAGTTCCATAAATCCACCATGGACTATCATCAATATTGCAGCCATTTTGTATTTTTTCATAAAAGAAAACTCCCTTCAAATTATTCAATATCTAACATTAATCTATTCTGCGATTACATCATTTACGATTTACTTGTCTTTATTTCTTTGAGTAAGCTTACAAATATTTCTGACATCATTAATATTATCTCTTTATCTGTAAAAACGGAAACCTTTGTTGCACATAAAGATGCAATTCCATGAGTGTATACCCAAAGATGTTGATATAAGCGTTTCGCATCTTCCTCTTGCAATCCATAAGGTTCTTTGACCGAATATAAAATCTCTTCATAGTTCCCCTCTAGCAACATGAGTGTATGCTCTATATCTGTTGGTTCTGATTGTTCACTCATAAACAAAATATGGAATAGCTTAGGTTCGTTTATAGCAAATTTTATATAGGCAAAACCAACGCCTCGGAAAGCTACCTCTTGTTTCAACCCTTCTGTGACATACTCTTTATATATTTCCTTTGCCTCTGCAATTATTTCATTTTTTACATCTTCCATATTGGAAAATACAGTAAAGATAGGACACGCAGAGCTTCCCAACTGTTTTCCCAATTCACGAGATGTTACAGCATCCAGTCCATGCTCACGAACAATTTGCATTGCAGCCTGTATAATTTCCTTTTTGGTAAATTTTGCTCTAGGTGGCATATAAAACCCCTTTCTAAATCACGCGTTCTATATCGCATGTTCTAGTATAGTTTTATTCACTTTCTTTGTCAACTAAAAAAGACAGATTACCAGTACGCAATCTGCCTTTTAGGATTACCATATTTCCAAACAATCAATCGCATCCACCCACACCTGCATTTCGCCATCTAGGGCAAGGCGAGCATATTCCAATGGCTCGTCTATTGCCAAGGCATTAAGTGAATTTTGTGAGCAAGGAGTGGTTTTCAATCCATCCTCTGCCTTGTTACATTCAATCCGTAATATATAATTCTCAAATGTGGTTACATCAATACTGTTCGTAAGTGGGTTATAGTCTGCATATATCAATCTCATCTTATCAGTCCTTTCTTGAAAATGTATTATAAGCATTTCATCCAGTTCCAACTGCCATTTTCATAAATTGTTATAAGTTGTTATCAAATTTTCTTTCCCTTATTTTTTCCCTTATGAGGGTTCGTAAACAAGGGTGGAACGATATAACACGATACAAGATGTAATGGAAAGGACACCAGTGAAAAGTTTAGTATTTTCAAGTGGTTGACGAGATTTCTATAACAAAATATAACAGTTATTAAATCCTTTAAAAATCGTCATCTGAGAACTGAAAGTTTCATCTGTTCGACAAATTGGATTTTATCTATCTGGCACTATTCCATTTTTGGTAATTGATTTCCTATAAAACTTAAGTCTAGTTCAAATAGTGCGGCATCAACGTATTTTGTTGTTCCAACTTCATATATTTCCATCCGTTTACCTTTAATTTTTAGAAAAGTATTCTTATCCCACGCTCCAACAAAACGATACTCATTGAACTCCTTATCCAGCTTACATGTGATGAACTCACCAATATCTTGATTTAATATACATTGTTCACTACTATCAATACCATGAAATTCTTCCACATCATGAAAAAGAATTACGAGTTTTCTTCCT
>JAZSDK010000001.1:0-2966 GCA_045531155.1 Faecalimonas sp.
GGAATGGGAGGCCATAAGGCTGGTGAATACGCATCACGATTTACGGTTGAAGTTGTGAAGGATGAACTGGCTAAGAGCTCGGAAGATAGTCCGGAAGCAATGATTCGGCAAGCAATTACATCTGCTAATCAGAGGCTGCTTGAAACAGCAAGGCAGGACTCGAAATTAGAAGGTATGGGAACCACTTTGGTAGTAGCCACAGTGATTGAACGCACATTATATTTTGCCAATGTAGGCGATAGCCGTTTGTATTTGTTGAATCATGATATTAAACAAGTGTCTAAAGATCATTCCTTGGTTCAGGAAATGGTAAGGCTTGGCGGTATCAAACAAGAGGATGCCAAAAACCATCCGGATAAGAATATCATTACAAGAGCCATCGGGGCGAAAGAACAGGTGGAAGTTGATTTCTATGAATATCGACTGAAAAAAGGAGACATTATTTTAATGTGCACCGATGGATTAAGTAATATGGTTGAAGATACAGAAATATTGCACATTGTAAAGGGTTCAAGAGATATTGTAGAAGCGGTGGAAGGATTAATAAACAAAGCGAATGAAAATGGTGGTAAGGATAACATAGGTATTGTTGCTGTTGATGCATTCGCGGATGAGGTGAAATTATGATTAAAGAAGGCGTTTTATTAGGTAGCAGATACGAGATTATAGATAAAATTGGTTCAGGTGGCATGGCGAATGTATATAAGGCAATTGACCGTGTTTTGAATCGATATGTTGCTGTAAAGGTTTTAAAGAAAGAGTTTAGCGCAGATGAGAATTTCGTGAAGAAGTTTTGGTCAGAGGCGCAGTCTGCTGCAGGGCTGACTCATGCGAATATTGTAAATGTTTATGATGTGGCGGAAGACAGAGGCCTTTACTACATAGTGATGGAATTAGTGGAAGGTATTACACTAAAAGATTACATTCAGAAAAAAGGAAGATTGACAGCAAAGGAAGTAATCGGCATTACTATGCAAGTGAGTTCAGCTATGGATGCGGCACATAGCAACAATATTATTCATCGTGATATTAAACCCCAGAATATTATTATTTCCAAAGAAGGAAAAGTAAAGGTTACAGATTTTGGTATTGCAAAGGCAACCTCATCAAATACAATCAGTACGAATGTAATGGGTTCTGTACATTATACATCTCCTGAACAGGCGCGGGGTGGATTTAGTAATGCAAAGAGTGATATCTACTCTCTTGGTATTACCATGTATGAAATGATTACAGGTGAACTGCCATTTGATGGGGATTCAACAGTATCTATCGCGCTCAAGCATTTACAGGAGGATATTGTTCCACCATCAGAGCTTGTACCTGAGATTCCATATAGTTTAGAACAGATTATCATGAAATGTACACAGAAGAGTGCGGACAGACGTTATGCAAATGTTTCGGCACTAGCACGTGATTTAAAACGTTCTATCCAAGAGCCGGACGGTGATTTCGTGAAAATAGCTCCACTTACCAGTCCAACGAATACGGTTATCGTTACACCGGAAGAAATGGCACGTATCCAAGGTGAAGCGGCTTTTGATTCTGATTATGACGATTATGATGATTATTATGACGATGACGAAAAAGAACGTAGAACAGGTAAGAAAAATTCAGATATTGACCCTAAGATGTCAAAGGTTATGAAAATTTTGCTAATTGTAGCATCCGTATTGTTTGTGGGAGTTATGGCATGGGTGATTGGCAACTTAGCAGGTATATTTGGGGACCACGATATTGTACAGCCGGGAACAGATAAGGGTATTCCGGATGTTGTCGGAATGACAGTAGAACAGGCAGAGGACGAATTAAAGGAACTTGGCGTTACTATTGTTGTTGCCCGCCAAGAGGAAGCGCTTAAGTATGATAAAGGTTATATTTTTAAGCAATTAACAGCAAAAGGAACAGAACTTCCGGAAGGTGCGAAGCTGCAGGTGTATGTAAGTACCGGATTAAAAGAGATTGAGATTCCGGATGTTACTAATAAGACAGAGGAAGATGCAATTAAGGCTTTAGTGGATGCAGGCTTTGAAGAGAAAAATATTAAGGTTAAGACAGAAGAACACATGACAGTTAAGAAGGATTTGGTATTTAAAATAGATCCGGAAGCTGGAGAGGGCAGAAACTATAAAACGAAGATTACGATTTATGTTAGTGCAGGTGTAGGTAAAACCTTTGTGCCAGACCTTGAAGGTCAAACAAAAGAACAGGCAGAAGAACTTCTGAAAAGAGCGGTATTGACAGGAGAAGTTGTGGAAGAGGTCAATGAAGAGTATCCGGACGGAACTGTCTTTAAACAGGAAATTGAAGCGAATATGGAAGTGGACAAAGGCACAACTGTAAAATATTATGTAGCTGTCAAAGAATTAATTAAGATTCCTACGAATGATCAATTTGAAGGTAAAAGATATGAGCAAGTTGTTGCAATGATTGAAAGTCTAGTTGAAGATGGGGACAGACCATTTATTATCGTTGATAAAGAATCTGCAAGTACTGAGTACAATGAGGGTGCGGTTGTTTCTGTTGAACAGGCAGGTAAGTCCGTAGAAAAAGGTTCTACTATTACAATTATTGTAAGCAAAGGACCTGGACCGGGGACTGAAGAACCGACACCAGAAGATCCGGAACCAGAACAATAAGCGATATAAGGACTAATCTATGCAAGGAAAGATTATAAAAGGAATTGCCGGATTCTACTACGTTCATGTAGTAGAATCCGGTCTTTATGAATGTAAGGCTAAAGGGATTTTTCGAAAAGAAAAGATGAAACCTTTGGTTGGCGATATTGTCGAGATAGATATTCTAGACGAGACAGAGAAAAAGGGAAATATTACAGAAATATTAGAGAGAAAAAACGAACTGATTCGTCCGGCGGTAGCGAATATCGACCAGGCACTTGTGGTCTTTGCAGTCACAAAGCCAAAACCACATTTCAATTTATTAGATCGCTTTCTTATTATGATGGA